>JAJYGY010000263.1 GCA_021790555.1 bacterium | reverse complement strand
GGTCTACGTCGACGAGCTCACCGGGGTGCCCAACCGGCGGGCCCTGGACGAGAAGCTGGTGACGCTGTCGGGCCTCTACTGCCTGGCCATGATGGACATCGACCATTTCAAGGGATTCAACGACCGCTTCGGGCACGACGAGGGCGACAACGTGCTGCGCCTGGTGGCCCAGCACCTGCAGGAGCATTTCCGGGGGCACGCCTTCCGCTACGGGGGCGAGGAGTTCTGCGCCGTGTTCGAGGGCGTGGGGCTGGACGAGGCCGGGATCCGCGCCGAGGCCATGCGCAAGGCCCTCGCCAGGAAGGTCTTCACCATCCGCTCGCCGCGCTCGGTGCGCCGCAGGACCGGGCCCAAGGACCGCGGCAGGCCCCAGCCGCCCCACGAGACCGTCAAGATCACCCTCAGCGTGGGCCTGGCCGCGCCCGGCCCCAAGGCGGCCGGTCCGGACCAGGTCCTCAAGCGCGCCGACCAGTCGCTCTACAAGGCCAAGGAAAACGGCCGCAACTGCGTCGTGACGGCCAAGGCGCTTTAGCCCGCCCGCCTCCTGCCGGCCCGGTACTCCTTTTTCAACTCATCCAGGTACCTCCACAGGCCGAAGCGGAAGGCCTGCTCGAAGGGCGGCAGGCCGGGACAGGCCTTCCACAGCTGGTCCAGGTAGCCGGCTTCGTCGGCCTTCAGGCCCAGGCGCCGGCAGTGGTCGGCCAGGGCCAGCAGCCGCATGGGCCTCAGCCAGGCCGGGTCGCCGGGTTTCAGGGGCACGCCGTCCAGCTTCTTGCGGGCCCCGTCCAGCCCCAGTTCCAGGCGGGCCTCCACGGCGGCCTTCCACAGGCCCAGGTCGGCCGGGGGCTGGTGGTCGAAGGCCTTGTCCCTGGCCCGCAGCAGAGGGCGCAGGCCGCGGCTGTCCTCCTTTTCCAGCCAGAGGAAGGCGGCGTCGGCGAAGGCCGGGTCGAAGTGGGCCAGCTCGGACTTGGCCCTCTCGTGGAACTCCAGGGCCAGGCTCCTTTCACCCTCGGCCAGCAGGAGTCCGGCCTGGGCGAACCAGAGATCCTCGAATTCGGGAAGCCCGCGCCGGCGCAGGAAGGACGGGTCGGCGCTCTTGCCCGCGAAGACCCGGTCCAGCAGGGGCCGCAGGAAGGACCGGGCCTGCTTGCGCAGGTCCCACAGTTGGCAGCAGTGGGCCTGCTCAAAGGCCCTTTCCACCGTCACGGCCGGGTAGAGCATGCCCTCCCAGGCGCGCAGCATGGCCTCGGTCTGGCCCCGGGCCTCGGCCACCCTTCCCAGGATGAAGACGAAATCCCTGTCCTCGGGGAACTTCTGGAAGGCCCGCATGGTGGATTCGAAGGCCTGCGAGGCTTTTCCCTGCCGCAGGGAGAGGGCGGCCGAGGCCTTGTACCAGTCCTTTTCCTCCTCCCCGGACATGGGCCGGGACCCCCAATTCCGCAGTTCCCCCTCCAGTTCCTCAAGCTTCCCTTCCCGGTTCAGGCGTTCGGCCAGGCTCCACACCCGGCTCCTGGCCGGCGCGGCCGGCTCCGGCTGCCCGCTTTTCCTCAATCTCGGCCCCTGCATGGCGCCCCCCTGAATGGCTCGTCCCCGCGGCGGCCCCTCGGCCCCCCGCCGGGCCATCTTATCCAAAACCGGCCCCAAGGGAAAGGCCGACGCGGCCTCCCGGGAACTTTGGGGGCCCTTCGCCCGTATTAGTGGCGTGTGAGGCTTTTCAACCGCTCAGAAGCGCCATGAAGACCGACCCTTTCGTCCTGCTGCTGCTCTTGCCCCTGCTCTTCCTCCTGCTGGCCCTGCCGGCGGGGAGGGCGGCCCGGTCCGCGGCGGCCGGATCGTGGAGCTGTCTGGAATCCGGCCTGGCCCGGCCCATTCCGGTGCGGACCCCGGAAAGGGGCAATCCGTTCCGTCATCCGGCGCAGCAGGCCATGCGCCTGCGCCACAACCCGCAGAGGATCCTGGCGTCCGGGAAGGACATCCGGCCCGGACGGGAAAACTCCGGAAACGGATTCCTTCCGCCCGACCACCTTGTCGCCAGCCATTGGACGGAAGAGATCTTCCACCCTCCGACGTGAGGCCCCAAGGGGCCCTGTTTCCAGGCTTGCCGCGCCGGATCCAGCAAACGTCGAACCCGTGGGAGGATCTCATGAACACCTTGTGCGTCTACCGCACTTTACGCGTCCAAAACCGGCTGGGCATGCACCTGCGTGCCTCGGCCCAGTTCGTCCGCCTGGCCTGCCTGTTCCCCTGCGAACTGCGGGTGATCCACAACGGCAGGACCTTGAACGGAAAGAGCATCATCGAAATGATCGGCATGGCCGCCGGCATGGGCGCCGTCCTCACCCTGGAAGCCGAGGGCGAGGGGGCCGAAGCCTGCGTGCAGCGCCTGGCCAGCCTGATCGAGGCCAGGTTCGGCGAGGCGGAATGATTCAGAAGCGGGCCCTTCCACGAGGCTGTGGACGCCGCCCGCTTGCAAGGTCCCTGGGGGGCTGCCGGAGGGAAAACCCTCCATTCTCTCCGGCATAAAAAAAGGGAGGGCCAAAAGCCCTCCCTTTGCCCACAGGGTTTTTTTATCCCCCCTATTTCATCACGTAGATCTCCACGGGCGAGGGCGCCGGCCTCCACTGGCCTCCCAGGCCCGACTTCACCAGCAGGAAATACGGCCCGTTGCCCAGCCCCCGCGTCAGGTCCGGGGGCAGGGCCACCGGGTTCCATCCGGCGGCGAAATTCCCCTCCATCGTCCCCACCTTCACGCAGGTCATGGCCGTGGTGTACACGCGGACTTCCAGTTCGTCGGCCTGGCCTGCCATGTCCACGAAAAGCCGGCTGGGATTGGGGTTGGGCACGGGCACCACGCCCGTGATCTGGTTGGGTCCCTGGCCGGCCCCGGACCCGGCGCCGGACGAAGGCGTGGCCGCGGGGCTGGACGTGGCCGTCGGGCTGGCCCCCGGGGTGCCGGTGAAGGTGGAGGTGGGGCTGGGGGTGCGGGTCGGCGTGAAGGAGGCCGTGGGCATGGCCGTGGCGGTTTCCGTCGCCGACGGGGTGCCCGTGGGGCTGGGCGGCGGCGTGGACGAGGGGCTGGCCGTGGACGTGGGCGCCTCCGTGGGCGAATCCGTGGGGCTCACAAATTGCGTGGCCGTGGAGCTGGGCGTGGCCGACCACCAGGGACTGGGCGTGGGGCTGGCGCTGGGGGTGCCCGAGGGCGTGGAACTGGGCGTGGCCGTGCCGCTGGGAGAGGCGGTGGGGCTGAAGCTGGGGCTGGGCGTGACGGTCCACGAGGGCGAGGCCGTGGGGCTGGGCGCCGCGGTGGGGCTGTCGGTGGGGCTTCCCGGCGGGGGCGTGGGGCTGGGGCTTCCCGTGGGGCTGGCGCTGGGGCTGGGCGTGGCCGTGCCGCTGGGAGACGCGGTGGCCGTGCCGCTGGGCGAGGCCGTGGCCGAGGGCGTGGGGCTGGGCGAATTGGTGAAGGTGGGGGTCAGGGTGGGCGTGTCGGTCTTGGCCGTGGTGACGAAGGTGATGTTGTCCAGGTACAGGGTGCCCGAGCCCTGGGCCCCCAGCAGCTTGACGGAGACCGTGCCGATGGCCTGCAGGTCCATGATCCCGTTGCCGTTGGTGTTGTTGCCCGAATAGGGGTCCTTGGTGAAGTCGCCGATGGGCACCTGCAGCCACTGCCAGCCCGATCCGGAATAGGTCTGGATGGGCGAGATCCAGGCCTCGCCGTCGGCCCCGGCCTGGGCCGTGGCGGAGTTGCCGGCCTCCTGGAACTCCATCTGGAAGCGCAGGGTGTTGGAGGCCTCCATCCACATGCCCAGCCAGACGGCCCCGCGGGCGTCCACGTAGAGCTCGGGCGTGGAATAGGGCGAGAACTCGAAGCCCCCGCAGCCGTAGGAGGCGCCCGTGCCCGTGTTGTAGGTCAGTTCGCCGGCCCAGGAGCCGCCCAGCACGTTGGAGCTTTCCCGGGTCCACGAGGCCGAGGCCCCGTTGGCCGTGTCGCCGTAGGCGCCGGCCCGGGCCGGGCTGGCGGTCAGGCTGAGCGAGAGCGGGCTTTCGTAGTCGTCGAAGATCTGGTTGAAGGGGTTGGACACGTCCGTGGGGGTCGGGGTGGGCGTGCGGGGGACGGCCAGCACGAAGCCGATGTCGTCGATGTAGACGTTGGCCCCGCTGACCACGGGCTGGAAGCCGATCTGGAAGGTCTGCACCGCGCCCAGGTCCTGGGTCTTGTTGCCGGTCTGGTTGCCCGAATTGGGGTCCAGGGTGAAGCTGCCCAGGGGCACCTGCACCATCTGGAAGCCGGGCGCGGCCGGCAGGGCCTGCAGGGGCGAAATCCAGTGCTCCCCGTCGCCCCCGGCCACCCCGGTGGCCTCCTGGAATTCCAGCTGGAAGGATATGGCCGTGTCGGTCCTGATGTAGACCCTCAGGGCCGTGGCCCCGGTGCAGTCCACCACGCCCTGGGCGTTCTGGTAGTTGGACTGGCAGCCGAACCCGCCCCAGGAGCCCGAAGCCACGCTGGCCACCACGTGCTCGCTGTAGATGCCGCTGTTGGCCACCGTGTTGCTGGTGGAATAGGTCACCGTGGAGCCGGGCCCGGCGTATTGGTAGGCCGACTTGGCAGCCCCGGTCTCGAAATCCTCGAAAATAATGCCGGCCGGGATGGGGGTGACCGTGGGCGTGCTGGTGGGCGTGCCGGCGTAGGGGGTGGGCGTGGGCGTGGTGGTGGGCGTGAAGACGGCCGCGGGGTCGGCGATGTCGGGCATGTCGCCCGAAAGCAGCAGCAGGCTCAGCAGCTGCAGGGCCCCGCTGAAGTAGGAGCTGCTGTCGTTGGTGCCCAGCAGGTAGGTGTACCAGGTGTTCAGGTTGGCCCCGCCGGACTCCATGAAGGCGGTGGCGGCGGGCCCCACGAAGGCGTCGTTGTTGTTGCTTCCGCAGGACGAGCCCGAAAGGTTGTAGCAGTCGGTCATGGCGCCCGGCCCGCCCAGCCCCGCGAAGAAGGAGGACAGCAGGCCCAGCTCGCCCTGGGCGCCGGAGTCCCCGTAGTAGGCGTAGGCCATGGCCATGCGCAGGGGCACGCGGCAGGAATTGTACTGGTACTGGGTGCTGGAAACCCCGCAGCCTCCCCCCTGTCCGGTGTCGGTGCATTCCTCCGCCAACAGCCCGGTGGAACCGTTGCGGGCGGCCGCCACGGTGGAATAGCAGTTGGAGGAAACCGTGTTCCACAGCGAGGCGTTGCCCGTCTTGTTGCCGAAGACGCGGTACTCGTTGGGGAAGAAGTAGGAGGGGTAGCGGCAGCTGTCGAAGCTGTCGCCCGGCTTGACGTGGTTGGGGTCCAGGTCGTACTGGGCGATCTTGGAGACCTCGTTGCCCGCCAGGGAAAGGTAGTTGAGGCTGCCGCCGCTGCCCCACTGGGCGTCGGCCAGGTAGAGCGCGTAGGCGATGTCCTCGTCGGCGTCCGTGGCCGAGTTCCCCCCGGAGGTGCCGCCGCCGCTGTTGATGTCCCAGTTCATCAGCCCGTTGCCGTCGTTGTGCGACTGCTTGTAGTTCCACAGGCCGTTGAAGGTGGCCTGGTCGTTGAAATACACCGCCAGGATCATGCCGTAGCCGATGCCCTCCGAGACCGTGTCGTAGCCGTTGGCCGAATCCCTCTGCACGCGCAGGTTGCCCCCCGCGCCGTTGGAGGTGACATGCGAACCCTTCCAGCTGTTCCAAAGGCTCTGGATGGTGGCGTCGTCCCCTCCCCCCTTGGTGGGCAGGTAGCCGAAATTGTAGGTGCGGTCCTGGGGGTAGGGAAAATTGGCCGCCGCCCGCAGGAGCGCGGGGACCAGCAGGGCCGCCAGGGCGGACAGGGGGAGCAGGTTTCTGCGGAAAGGCATCGCGCCGCC
>JAJYGY010000308.1 GCA_021790555.1 bacterium | reverse complement strand
CCATGCCGCTGACGGTCATGGCCTGGTTCAGGGAAACCTTGGCGCAGTCCAGCTGACCGGCCAGGTTGTAGCCGCCCGTGCCGGCCGCGGTGTTGCCCAGGCTTGCCGCGCCCGAGGGGCAGCTCACCGTGGTGGGGGGCGCGAAGCAGCCGCTGGCGTAGATGCTCATCAGCCAGCCGTAGCCGGTGGTGCTCCCCACCGTGGCCGGCAGGCTGCCGGTGTAGGGGTAGGATTCGAAACGCATGGATCCGCCGTTGCCGTTGGAGTAGTCGAAGACCGCGGTGCCCGTGAAACTCCCTCCCAGCCAGTAGGTGCCCGCCGCCAGCGGGGTGGGCGGAAGGCTGAAGGTGTTCCAGCCCGGGGCCAGGGAATAGGCGTTGCTCTGGACGAGCAGGCCGCCCGGGTTTCCCGCGTTGTCGGAATAGATGCCAGCCACCCCGCTTCCCGAGGTCCCCGCGCCCATGTAAAGGTCCAGCGAGGTGACGGTCATGGCCTGGTCCAGCACATAGGAGGCGCAGTCCACCTGGCCGGCCAGGTTGTAGCCGCCCGTGCCGGACGCGGCGTTGCCGAAGCTGCCGCCCGAGGAGCAGGCCGGCGGGGAGGCCATGGAAAGGGTGAAGGTTTCATTGGTCTTGCAAATGCAGTCGGTGGTGTTGGTGGCCACGAAGGTGTTGGTGCCGGGCAGCAGGGGGACGGAATCGATCTCCCGCGTGCCGGCGCTGAATCCGTTGGGGCCCGTCCAGGTCCAGTTGCCCTGGGAGGACTGGGGTCCCAGGTTGACCGAGGCGCCGTAGGGGACGCTGGCGCTGCTGGCCTGCTGCCAGGCCGCCCCGTTGACCTGCAGGTAGGGTGTGATGGCCGGGGCCGCGGCGCAGTTGACGCCGATGCCGGCTTCGATGATGCCCCCCCAGGGGCTTCCCGGGCTCCAGTACCAGTCCGGCCAGAAGAAGCCCCCGGTCACGCCGTCGGCCGAGGCCCAGGTTGAAAACTGCGACTGGCTGGCGTAGTTGGTCTCCTCGCCCGGCACGACGTGGAAGCCGTTGCCGTAGGCCGCGTCCCACTGGCCCGGATCGTTCCCGGCCCCGCCCTGGTAGCACTGCAGGTATACGATGTCGCAGCCCGCGCCCAGGTTGTTCTTCAGCTGCACCCAGAAGCCCTGGTTCATGTAGGGCGCCTGGGTCAGCTTCAAGCCGATGCTGTTGAGCATCTGTCCGAAGGCCGTGGAGGAATTGATGTCGTAGGTCTGCTCGTCGTCGTCGTTGATGGCGTCCAGGCCGGGGCAGGCGTTTTTCAAGGCCTGGAAATTGGTTCGCAGGATGCCGTAGGCCCCCTGCGAATTGACGATGTTCTCGATGTTGGCGTAGCTGGAATCCCCCCACCCCCCCACGCACAGTTCATAGCGGGTCACGGAGGTTGGCGGCGTCTTCAGGGCGGTCACGTTGGCGCCCCAGTTGGGGTCGCCGTAGTACACGCCGTTGCTCACGAAGGTCTTCCCGCCCAGCGTGATGTCCCCGTTTGCCTGCACCGAAGCCGCGAACATGATCAGCCCGTTCCAGCAGTCGCTCTTGAGGTTGGCGACCGTGCAGGAGCCGGTGAAGGTGTAAAAGTCGTTGCCGTCGCTGCCGTACATGGCCGTGTAGGCCGCGGCCGCGCCCAGGGGCAGGGCCAGGACCAGGCAGGCCACCAGCAAGGCAGGAGAGCGGGATTTGAACCGGATCATCATCCATCCCGGAGAACGGTCCCACATGGATGATAATCCTCCCCCAGGGCCTTCGAATTTAAGAATCTGTTAAGAGTCTCGGGAGGGGGTCACCGCATCAGGAACACCGGCAGGGGCGCGGGCGCCTGCCGCCACTGGCCCTGCCGGCCCGATTCCAGGCTGAGGTAATAGGCTCCATTGGCCAGACCCGCGGACCAGCCGGCCGGCAGGGGGACCAGGTTCCAGCCCGCCTGGAAGGCGCCGGGCAGGTCCCAGCGCCCCACGCAGGTCATGGCCTGGCTGTAGGCCTTCACGCGGATTTCATCGGCCTGGCCCCGCAGATCCACGTACACCCCGCGGGGATCCGGGTTGGGCGCGGGCAGGGCCTGGACGATCAGGTTCACGCCCTGGACCGCCTGGCCGGAACAGGGGCCCAGGTCCAGCCACAGAGCCGGGGTTGCCGGCGGGGTCCAGTTGGGTTCGGTGGTGTGGGCCTGGCGGCACTGGTAGATTTCCCCGTTGTAGGACACCCTGGCGCCCTGGGCATACCGCACGAAGTTTCCGTTCCAGGCCGGAACGCCGGAACAGGGCGAGACCGGGGAGGTTTCCACCGGACTGAGGGTGGGGGTGGGGGAATCGGTCCCCATCACGGTGGCGCCGGAGACGGGCGTGGCCGAGGCGCTAGGGCTGGGAGTGGCCGTGGGGGACGGCGACGACGCGGTGGAGGGACTTGCCGTCGGCGTCGGCGTCGGTGTCACAGTCACCGGTGCCATCACCGTCCCCGTAGCCGTAGGCATGGACGTGGCCGTGGAAGTGGACGTGCCCGTGGTCGTGTCGTCCGGGGTGGCGGTCGCCGTGCCGGTGAAAGGCGTCGTCGCGGTCGGCGAGGCCGTGGCCGTCCCGACCGGGGAGGCAACCATGGAAGCAGACGGGGTCGCCGTGGCGCTCATGGCGCCCACCGTGGGGGAGGCATCCGGGCTGGGGGTCCGGGTGGCGGAGAAAACCGTGGTGGGCGTCCGCGTCGCCGACCTGCCCGGAGTGGCCGTGGCGCTCATCGTCCCCGTAGGGGAGGGCGTGACGGTGGCCGAAGCAGAGGGGCTGGAACTGGCCGTGGGCGTGGCGCTCGGTGTGGACGTGGGGCTGGGCGTCCGGCTGGCCGTGGCCGTGGGGCTGGCCGTGGAGGTCGGTGTGATGGTGGCCGTCGGCGTGGTGCAGGACGAGCTTCGGACCGCGAAATCGTTGAAGTCCGCGGACACCGCGCCGGCGCTGTTTCCGGAAACCACCAGCCCCACCAGGCACACCTGGTTCAGGGAAAGGGTCTGCGTGGCATAGGCCGTCCAGTTGGCCCCGTCGTAGGAATAATAGGAAGTGAAGCTGTTCCCCGCCCTGGTGAGCCTCACCCAGTCGGGCTGGCCGGCCTTGCACAGGTAGGTGTTGAGCGCGGCCCCATCCTGATCCGCCGCCCCGGCGCTGGGGCGCATGTCCAGCTCGAAATCGGGCAGGCCCGGGGCGGCCCGGTTGCAGGCGATGGCCGAGGCCTGGGCCGAGGCCGGATCGATGCTGTTCCTCACCATGATGCCGGCCTTGCCGAAGGCCGTGGAGGGGATGGAATTGATCCGCAGGCTCAGGTCGAAATCCCCGGAGATGGTCTGGTACAGGTAGCGGCAGGAATCCGCCGCGTTCCACACGTCGCCGCTCACCGTGGTGACGGTGAGGCTTCCGCTTTCGGACTGGGAACTGGGACCGGCGCCGCCGAGGTCGGCCGTGGTCCAGGCTCCGGAACCGAAGGAGGCCCCGGCGAAGGCGTCGGAGGCCAGGCAGGTGGGCGTGAAGGTGTCCGTGGGCGTGGGGGTCGGCGTGGGCCGCAGGCAGCCGCCGGCGTAGGCGCTCATCAGCCATCCGTAGCCCGTGGTGCTCCCCACGCCGGAAGGCAGGCCCCCGGTATAGGCGTAGGTTTCGAAGCGCATGGTCCCCCCGCCGCCGTTGGAATAATCGAAAACGGCGTTTCCGGAAAAGCTGCCCGAAAGCCAGTATTTGCCCGCGGCCAGCAGGGTGGGGGGCAGGCTGAACGAGTTCCATCCGGGCGCCAGGGCGGAAATGCCGCTTTGCGCCAGCAGGCTTCCCGGCACGCCGGCGTTGTCGGAATAGACCCCCACCACCCCGCAGCCCGAGGTGCCTGAACCCATGTACAGGTTCATGGAGGTCACGGTCATGGCCTGGTTGAGGGTGTACTGGGCGCAGTCCAGCTGGCCGGCGAGGTTGTAGCCTCCCGTGCCGGCCGCGCTGTTGCCGAAGCTTCCGGCACCGGAGGGGCAGGCGGGCGGGGTGGTGGCCGGCTGGGGGATGATCTGAATGGCCTCCAGCACGGCGTTGGTGTCCGCGCTGGAGGTGCCGGTGAACTGCAGGGTGATGAAGCCCCCGCTGGGGCCCACGTTGTTGATGACCTGGTCGTCCGCGGCGTTGCCGCCCACCTGGGAGTAGACGTCGAAACTGCCAAGGGCCGGTGCCCCGTTGACGGACACATTGAAGACCCTGTCCCCGGAGGCGAAGTCTCCGGAGTAGGTCTCGGCGAACTTCAGGGTCACCTGGTAGCTGCCGGCGGGCACGCCGAACGTGTAGCTGAAGCTGTTGCCGTAGCGCTGGGTGTCGTAGAGGGTGGGGTCCTGGGTGCCGCTGATGCCGCTTCCCGACGTGGCAGCCGTGCCGCCGGTGTAGTTGGTGTCGGCAGACCAGGCCTGGCCCTGGCTGTCGGTATAGGCGGGCCCTCCCGCGTTGACCCTCCAGGTGGACGACACCACCGGGGTCGGGGTGCTGGTGGGGGTGGGTGGATTCTGCAGGGCCAGGGTGAAGTAGTTGAAGTTGCAGACCCCCTGGTCCCCGGCGCCCATGCTGTCCTCCACCAGCAGCAGCTCGTGCGCCCCGGCCGTCAGGTTGATGCCGCCGGCCGTGACGTCCTGCCAGTTCTGCCAGCCCCCGGTGTTGGGCGCGGTCAGCTCCCCGGTGACGGGGGTTCCGTCCAGGTCGAAGTGGAAGGTGCCCCCCTGGCCGCTGCTGGCCACCCGGGCGGTCAGGTCGTAGGTGCCGGCCTGGGTGACGTTGATGCCGTACTGCAGCCACTGGCCCGGGCTGGTGTAGTCCACGTCATAGCCGCCCCCCGCGTCGGAGCAGGCCTCGACGCTGACGGCGTCGCCGGGGCGGTACTGGCCGCTGGTGTTGCTCAGATGCACGGCGTTGTAGGCGAATCCCTCGCCCGGTTCGGAGGGGTCGGCGGAGTCGTTGTAGCTGTCGTAATTCTCGGCCTGGATGGTGCCCGGGACGCTGGCCGGCGTGCCGCCGTAGGCCGAGGTGCCGTTGTCGGTCAGCTTGTACACGCGCACGTAGTCCACCAGCATCTGCTGGGGAAAGGGCGTGCCCGAGGGGCTGCCCGAAACCCCTCCCACGGCCAGGTTCAGCAGGATGAAGAAGGGATGGTTGAACACCCACTGGCCTCCGGCGGGCAGGCTGGCGGCGCTGAGGGTGTCGTAGGCGGTGCCGTCCACGTAGAAGGTGATGGAGGTGGGGTTCCATTCCGCGGCGAAGAGGTGGAAGCTGTTGTTGAAGGACCCGCTGGGCAGCACGTAGTCGGCGCCCACGCCCGAGCCCCCGTTGTAGTCCCCCCCGCCGGGCTGCACCGGGCCGTGGAGGTGCCCGCCGATCTCGTTGGAAGGCCAGGCGATGTTCTCCATCATGTCGATCTCGCCGCAGGCCGGCCAGCCCACCCCGCTGATGTTCTCCCCCAGCATCCAGAAGGCCGGCCAGACCCCCGCGCCCCCCTGGGGAAGCTGGATGGAGGCCTCCACGCGGCCGTAGGCCTGGTCGAAAAGACCCTGGCTCTTGATGCGGGCCGACGTGTAGTTGCCCCCGCTGTCGATGGCCTTGATGACCAGGTGTCCGGCGCCGTCCTGGTAGCAGTTGGCCGTGCTGTTGGTGTAGGTCTCCAGTTCCCCGTTTCCCCAGCCGCCCCCTCCCAGGTCATAGGTCCAGCGGGTGGGATCCGGAGCCGTGTTGGCGGCCCCGTTGAATTCATCGTCCCAGACCAGGGTCCACTGGGGATCCGCGTGGACCACGCTTGGAAACAGAATTCCGAACGCGAAAGTGACCAACATCAATTTGAGAATGTTCTCACGAAATTGCATGTGCATCCCGCAACTTATTGGCAAAGAACCGTTTTTCTTGGGAAC
>JAJYGY010000204.1 GCA_021790555.1 bacterium | reverse complement strand
CAGGTTGATGTCGCGCCGGGTCAGCGAGGCGTAGGCCGTGACCCGGGTCAGCGATCCTTCCATCTCGCGGATGTTGGACCGCATGGACTCGGCGATGAGCAGCAGCACGTCGTTGGGCACCAGCAGGCGCTCCAGCTCGCACTTTTTCTTGAGGATGGCGATGCGGGTCTCCAGGTCGGGCTGCTGGATGTCGGCCGTGACGCCCCACTGGAAGCGCGAGCGCAGCTTGTCGCTGACCCGGATGTCCTTGGGGTGGCTGTCGGAGGTGGCCACGATCTGCTTGGAGTTCTCGAACAGCGTGTTGAAGGTCTGGTAGAACTCCTGCTGCATGGCCTCCTTGCCCTCCAGGAACTGGATGTCGTCGACCAGCAGCACGTCGATGTCGCGGAAGGAGGAGCGGAAGTGGTCCATGCGGTTCTCGCGCAGGCAGCGCACCATCTCGTTGAGGAAGATCTCGGAGGACACGTAGAGCACCCGGACCTCGGGGTAGTGGCCCAGGATGTAGTTGCCGATGGCCTGCAGCAGGTGGGTCTTGCCCAGCCCCACGCCCCCGTAGAGGATGAGGGGGTTGAAGGCCTTGGCCGGGTTGTCGGCCACGGCCATGGAGACGGCCGAGGCGAACTTGTTGCTGTTGCCGACCACGAAGTTCTCGAAGGTGAAGCGGGCGCTCAGGGGCGTGCCCTTCAGGCCGGGCAGCGGGGCCTTGGCCGGGGCCGCGGCCCGTGGCCTTTCGGCCGGGGCTTCGATTTCCAGGGGGAGCTGCTGGATGGACTCCTCCCAGCGCTGGCGGCTCTGCTCGTCGACCCGCAGCCGGAAGGGAACCTGGGCGCCGGCCGCCGAGGACAGGGCTTCCTGGATGAGCGACAGGTAGTGCTGGTTGATCCATTCCAGGAAGAACTGGCTGGGAACCTGGATCGTCAGCTCGGACTCGCTTTCCCAGCCCGAATGGGTGGGGGCGAACCAGGTGTCGAAGGAGGCCTTGTCCAGGCGCTCCCGCAGGATGAGCAGGGTCTGGGACCAGAGGGTGTCTTTGACGAGAGGCAAGCGCCACCCGGAGTGGAAGTTCTTCTGAAAGGTGAACGGTATTATAGTCATCCCATTTCAAAGTTCAATCAAAAGTTCGGGCGCGCCGGAAGAATTTTTGCGCGGCGCGGTGAAAGTCTTGTGTGTTAGAATTTTTTCAGGAAAATTTCCCTTGCCTTTCGCGGACCCATGAGCCCCCGCAACGAATCCATCCCCGACATCGACCTGCACCCCCAGGCGCTTCCCGGAGCCGGCCCCCAGGAAGCCCTGGCGGCCTGCCGCGAATTCCTGGAGCGCTGCTGGCGCAAGGGCGCGGCCGAATGCCGCGTCATCACCGGCAGGGGCCTGCACGGCGACGGCACCCCCCGCCTGCGCCAGCGGGTGGAAAGGGAGGTGCTGCCCCTCTTCAGGGACCGCCTCTCCTCCACCGCCCTGGAGCAGCAGGGCGCGGTGATCCTCCTGCGTTTCCGCAAGCGCGACACTTCATCCCATCCGGCCTACCAGGCCGGCCTGAGCCGGGAGAGGGACCGGTCCGAAATGGCCCGGCGCGAGGAGCGCCTGGGGGTGGCCCGGCAGCGCTTCGACCAGGCCTGGGCCATGGTCGAGGAGGAGGACTGGCGCCGGGCCAGGCTGAAGGTGAACCAGCTTCTCAAGGAGTTCCTGCCCGGCGAGCCCCTGGTTTCCGGGGACCTGGCCTCCATCCGGGCCGCCCTGGACAGGCTGGAGACGGAGATGAAGCATGGGAAATGAGGCGGCCCGGACCGGCGGTGCCTTTCTTCTTGCGGTTGTTCTGGGGCTTGCCTGGAAGGCCCGGGCGGACGATCCTTTGAAGCTGGAGGTCCTCAAGCACGGGCGCACGGCCGTCTTCGTGGCGGTCAACCGCGACCCCTGGGCGCCCTGGCACGGCCGGCTGGATTTCCCCCTGCTCAATAATATGAAGGCTTCGGCTCCCCTGCCGGCCCGGGTGGTGGTCGGGCCCGGCGGCCGGGCCGAGGTGTGTTCCCTCAGCCCCCTGGACCCGTCGCGGGGCGGCGGCTATGAAAGCAGCTTCCTGACCGGCATGGGCGACCCGGACGCCCGGCCCGACAGTTCCTTCGCCTACGTGTTTCCCTGGCAGAACGGCCTGAAGCACCTGGTGATCCAGGGCTATTTCGGCCCCTACACCCACCAGGACTGCCGCTGCCTGGATTTCGACCTTGCCGAGGGAAGCCCCATCTGCGCGGCCCGGGGCGGGGTGGTGGTGAAGGTGAAACAGGACTCCAACACGGGCGGGCCCGGCCCCCAGTTCGAACCCTGGGCCAACGTCGTCGAGATCCTGCATTCCGACGGAACCTGGGCCACCTACGCCCACCTGCGCTGGCACGGGGCCCGGGTGCGGGTGGGGCAGCGGGTGAAGCGGGGCCAGGTGATCGGGTTCAGCGGCCACACCGGCCAGGCCGACGGCCCCCACCTTCATTTCGAGGTGGACAAGGCCACCTGGGGCCGGGAGACGGGCGTGGAGACCCTGCCCACCCTGTTCCTGCGCCAGGACGCCCCGCCGGTCCTGGCCCAGGCCGGGCACTATTACTATTCCTTCCACCCCGGCATGCCCCGCTTCAGGGAGGTGCTGGCCTCACGGATCACGGACGCGGACTATGCCGGCTGGTCCCGCCCCTGCCGCCGGGGCAGGGGCGTCTTCGTGCGCCGCGAGAAGGTGGACAACAAGGTCTTCCTTTTCGGCGACAACGCCACGGGAAGGGAGGAGACCCTCACCCTGCGCTTCCCGCTGCTCGAAAACTTCACCGCCTCGCGGCCCCTGCCCTTTTCCAGGAGCGTTCCGGCCCACACCGAGGTCTTCCTCTTCAGCCTCACCTCCGACCCCACCCAGGCCTCCAGCTACCGGATGGAATACTCCTACTGAGCCGACCTCTTCCCGGCCTCCCTCAGCAGTTCCAGCAGCCTGTCCAGGCGGCCGGCGTCCCTGGCCAGGTTGGCCTGCAGGGCCAGGCGCGAGCGCCAGGCCTGGTCGGCCGCCCCGGCGGCAAGGTCCGGATGGCACAGCTTCATCAGCCTGCGGTAGGCGGCCTTGACGGACCTGGGCTCGCCCGGGGGCGCGGAAGGCAGGGGCTTTTCCGGACGCGGGGGCGCCTGGGCGCGTCCGGCTCCGGCCTGGGGCCTGGGGCCGCCGGGTCCGGGCTGGCCCGTGGGCCTCGGGCGGGGCTCCGGACGCGGCTGCTCCTGGCCGGCCCTGGCGGCCCCGTCGCGCCGGCGCAGGCGCTCCAGCACCTTTTCCTTCAGGCTTTCCCATGCCGGAAGCAGCTCGTCCTCCAGGTCCTTCTTGAAGCCGATGTGGAGTTCCAGCACGGATTTCAGCTCCCGGGTCTCCTCGGCCGTGGCCTCCAGCCGGCGTGAAAAGACGCGCAGGCAGCGCGCCGCCAGGTCCGGCGCCAGGTCCTGGGGCAGGCCCTCCAGGGGGTAGTTGAACATGGAGAAGAAGCTCAGGTAGTGCAGGGCGGCCAGGGTGGCCCAGGCCAGGTCCAGGTAATTTTCGGGGCCGGCGGCCCGGGCCCAGGCGTTGCGCTGGTCCTCGAAGCGGTGCAGCAGCATCTGGGCGTAGCGCTGGGCCCTGTCGAAATAGGTCTCCAGGGCCCGGCAGGACTGGACCAGCCAGGCCAGGCCGCGCGCGGCCAGCTCCGGTTCGGCGGCCGAGACGCGCACGGCGTTGAGGAAGCACAGGGGGGCCTTGAGCACCTGGTCCTTCCGCGGGCCCACGTAGGGGTGTTCGCTGTTGAGGTACTGCAGCCGCGTGAAGGGGTCCATCTCCTTCATCTGCCGGCGCAGTTCCTGCCACAGGGCCTCCTCGCGTTCCCAGGCCTGGTCGCGGGCCGCCGGTTTGCGCTTCTGGAAGGCCATCTGGGCGTCGGCGAGCGCGGTCCGCCACGAGGCCTGCTGCCTCTCCAGGTCGCGCCAGCGCGAGGGAAGGTCCTCCCGCTGGCCCCGGAAGCCGCGCTCCAGGTCCGGGTCGGCGCCGTTCAGGGCGTCCCATTCGGCCTCGATGACGCGCACCTGGTCCGGGGTGCACAGCACGCGGGCCCGGTCGAAGGGCCGGGTGCGCACCACGACGGGTCTGGAACACCGGGGGCAGTCGACGTTGCGGGAGGGGGCCTGGCGGAAACGGTGGCCGCAGTGGGGGCAGCGGTCCTGGGGGAAGGCCCGGCTGCCGAGGCTGGGTTTGGGCATGGGGCTGGCTCGGCGGAAAAGGGGGGCGCGGGCCGGAGGAAGCCGGAGCGCGCCCCCGGTGCCTATTTCCTTCCTTTCTCCAACTGGAGGGTCTCGGTGACCATGCCGGTCAGGTCGTCGGGGCCCCAGTACTGGACCGGTCCGGGGTAGAGGTAGGCGTCGTCCATGGCCCACTGGTCGCGGCGCGAGGCGAAGAAGCGGAAGGGCCTGCCGTCCAGTTCCACCAGGGCCTTCTGGATGACGGGCTTCTCCTTGCCCTTGCGGCGCTCCATGTTCATCATGCCGGTGATGGGCACCCCGCCGGCCTTCCACTGGGAGGCCGGCCTGGAAAGGTCGCGCACCGAGGACAGGTATCCGGTGAGCCCGGCCGCGGCCAGGAAGGCCGCGTTGACGCCCAGGGAATAGCAGTAGTCGGCGTCGAAATTGCTCGGCGAGGCGCAGCGGCCCTCGTAGCCGAAGAAGTGCGTCAGGGACGAGAACTTGCCCTGGTACCTGCCCTCCTTCTTCCATTCCTTCAGCAGGGTCTCCACCGTGCCGGCCAGCAGCTTTTCGGTCTCGATGCGCGACACCTGCACGTTGCCGTGGGGGTCGCGGTCGGCCAGCAGCTGCCCCTGGATGGAGGCGGGAAGGCCCTGGAAGGTGGCGGCCGAGGCGGCGGGCAGGTGGCCGGCCACGTACTGGATCTTGTCCTTGGTGTGCAGGGAGTCGAAGCCGTCGGCCTTGGTCGATTCCCGGGCCAGCAGGTCGTTCAGTTCGCTGATGAGGGTCTTGATCTCGGGGATGAACTCCACCAGGCCCTCGGGGATCAGCACGATGCCGTAGTTCTTTCCCTTGGCGGCCCGGCCGGCCACCACGGCCGCCACCTGCTCCGTCACCTGGCGCAGGGTCTGGGCCTTGGACGCCACCTCCTCGGAGACCAGGCAGGCGTTGGGGCGGCACTTCAGCGCCACCTCCAGGGCGATGTGGCTGGCCGAGCGGCCCATCAGCTTGATGAAGTGCCAGTATTTCTTGGCCGAGAGCGCGTCGCGCTGCACGTTGCCCGTCAGCTCGGAGTAGACCTTGGTGGCGGTGTCGAAGCCGAAGCTGGTCTCGATGCGGTCGTTCTTCAGGTCGCCGTCGATGGTCTTGGGCGCGCCCAGCACGCGGATGCCCGATCCCTTGGCCAGGAAATACTCGGCAAGCAGGGCCGCGTTGGTGTTGCTGTCGTCGCCCCCCACCACCACCAGGGCCTCGATGCCCGCGGTCTTGAGGTTCTTCAGGCAGGCCGCGAACTGCTCGGGGGTCTCGATCTTGGTGCGGCCCGAGCCGATGAGGTCGAAGCCGCCGGTGTTGCGGTACCCGGCCAGCAGCTTTTCGGTGATCTCCACGAATTCGTTGTCGACGATGCCGGAGGGGCCGTTGAGGAAGCCGAAGAGGCGGTTGGCCTTGTTGAGGCGCTTCAGGCCGTCGAAAAGGCCCGAGACGACGTTGTGGCCGCCGGGGGCCTGGCCGCCCGAAAGCACCAGGCCCACCTTCATGGGCCTGGTGGAAAGGTTTCCCTTGCCCGGGGCGAAGGAGGCCTCGGGCGCCCCGCAGGTGTTGGGGAAGAGCCGGCGGACGGCCTCCGCGTCGGACACCGGCGCGCTGGCCTTGCCGGTCTTCAGGGCCACCTTTTTGGGCGAAAGGGCCAGCACCTTGGGCAGTT
>JAJYGY010000146.1 GCA_021790555.1 bacterium | reverse complement strand
GCCGCCAAGGCGCTGGGTCTGGACCCGGCGGGCGGGGCTTCGGACGCGCGCGCCCGAAGGCTGGCCGCCGAGATGGAGGGCTTTCCGAGGCACCTTTCCATCCACAGCGGGGGCTTCGTGCTTTCGGGGACCCCCCTGGTGGAATGCGTGCCCGTGGAGCCGGCGCGCATGCCGGGGCGCACCGTGGTGCAGTGGGACAAGGACGACCTGGACATCGTGGGCCTGCTGAAGGTGGACGTGCTGGCCCTGGGCATGCTGACGGCCCTGCGCAAGGCCATGGACCTGTGCGGCATCCCGGAGCTGGCCGGCATCCCCCCCGAGGACCCCTCCACCTACGCCATGATCCGCAAGGGCGACACCCTGGGGGTCTTCCAGGTGGAGAGCCGGGCCCAGATCAACATGGCCGGCCGCCTGCGGCCCGAAAGCTTCTACGACCTGGTCATCCAGATCGCCCTGGTGCGGCCCGGCCCCATCCAGGGCCAGATGGTGCACCCCTACCTGCGGCGCCGGCGCGGCCTGGAGAAGGTGAGCCTGCCCCATCCGGCCCTGGGGGAAATCCTGGGCAGGACCCTGGGCGTGCCCCTTTTCCAGGAACAGGTGATGAAGCTGGCCGTGGCCCTGGCGGGCTTCACCCCGGGCGAGGCCGACCGGCTGCGCCGGGCCATCGGGGCCTGGAGGTCGAGCGGCTCCCTGGACGGCATCGGGGCGCGCCTGAGGGAGGGGCTGCTGAAAAGCGGGGTCGGCCCCGGATTCGCCGACCAGGTGATGCGGCAGATCCGCGGCTTCAGCGAGTACGGGTTCCCGGAAAGCCACTCGGCCTCCTTCGCCCTGCTGGCCTACGCCTCGGCCTGGCTGAAGCGGCACCGGCCGGCCGAATTCTGCTGCGCCCTGCTCAATTCGCAGCCCCTGGGCTTCTACCCGCCCCACAGCCTGGTGGACGACGCCCGGCGGCACGGCGTGGAGGTGCGGCCCCTGCATCCCAACCTTTCGGGCTGGGACTGCGCCATGGAGGGGGGCGCGGTGCGGCTGGGCTGGAGGATGGCCCGGGGCCTGGGGGAGGAGAGGGGAAGGCGCCTGGAGGCCCTGGCCCGCCAGGCGCCTTTCCGGGACGTGCGGGATTTTTCGCTGCGTTCGGGGCTGGGGGAACCCCTTCTCATGCGCCTGGCCCTGGGCGGCGCCTTTTCCTGCTTCGGGCTGGCCCAGCGCCAGGCCCTCTGGGCCGTGCTGGAATGGGCCGGTCCGCGGGCGGCCGGGGTGCGGGCGGCCCAGCTGAGCCTGTTTTCCCGGCTGGGGCCCGGCGGGCGGGACTGCCCGGATTTCCCCGGCCTGGAGGGCTTCGAGGCCGCGGGCAGGGAATACGAAAGCTTCGGCCTGTCCCTGAAGGAACACCCGGTGGAGGCCCTGCGCCGGGCCCTGGGGAGGCTTCCCGGCGTCACCACCGGGCAGGCCCGGCGCCGCGCGCCCGGAAGCGCGCTGGAGGTGTCGGGACTGGTGGTCGTGCGGCAGAGGCCCGCCACCGCCCAGGGGGTGGTTTTCGCCACCCTGGAGGACGGCCAGGGCCTGCTGGACCTGGTCATCCGGCGTGGGGAGGGGGAGGCCCTGAGGACGCTTGAGGAGCACGATTTCGTGACCGTGCGCGGCCGGCTGCAGAAGGACCGCGATTCGGCCAGCCTGCTGCTGAAGCGGGCCCTGCCCCTGCTTCCGGCCGGGGAGGAGGCGGGGCTGAAGGCCGCCTCCCACGACTGGCATTGAAACTATTGTATATACAAAGGTATTACTAATGTATTGACGAACCGACGGGGAGGAACTATCATGAAGCCTGAAGAAGAGGGCATGGGGTGGCTGAGGCGCTGGGACCTGGACGTCTTCCTGGAAGAGGGGGTGGTCGAGGAGGCCCGGGAGGAGATCCGCCGGCATTTCGCCGAGGGGGCGCCGCGCCGGGACATGCTGCTGAGGCTCGAGAGGTGGCTGCGCGCCCTCCAGGCCGACCCCCTGGAGGTCCTGGGCCTGCCGCCCCGCAAGACCAACGTTCCCGGGTTGTACCGCTTTCCCGGAGACCCGCGCTGCCCGGTCAGCGGCTACGCCGACCTGGACCTGCGCCAGCGCAGCCTGAACGTCATCCGGATCGTGGTGTCCAGGCCGGGGGAGAAGAGAGGAGAATCCAAGCCATGAAGACCGAGATGATCAACATTCGGGTGTCGGACACGGAGAAAAGGTCCTTGGCGAGGGCGGCCAGGCTGCTGAACGAATCCCTGAGTTCCTTCCTTCTCGAATCGGCCCTGATGCGCCTGAAGTCGCTGGATGCGGCGGCCTTGTCCCAGGATCCCTTCGAGGCCGAGCTGAGGCGCCTGACTTCGGGGCAGCGGCCCGAGGAGGTTTCCAAGGACCTCTTGAGGCGGGTCCAGGCCTCGCGCTCCCGCCGCCAGAAGGGCGGGTCCGGGCTTTCCGCGCGCGAGGCCGCCTCCCGGGTCTCGCGCTGGCGCGGGGAGGAATGAAAAAATCCCTTGCGAAGGCCGTGGACTGCCGTATGATAGGGGGAGCGGCAACCAAGCAAGGAACCGACCAAGGAGGAACCATGAAGAAGTTTCGTTCGCTGGCCCTGTTCGCGGTCTTTCTGCTCTCCTCGATGCCCGCCTGGGCCGACGTGGAGAAGACCGACATCCTCGACGGCACGGGGGGCCTGGTGGGCCTTCTGGCCGTCCTCTTCTTCATGTGGCTGTGCTTCTGGGGCGACAAGCACCTTCCTGAAGGCCTGGCCCCGAAGAAGCAGGAGGACAACAAGCAGGAGTCCAAGTAGGTTTTCCGCCCGCCGCGGGCTTGGCCCCGGCGGGTTTTTTATGGCCGCGTTTTGTAGATTTTTTGGCAGGCAGGGGGCCGGCGCGGCCCTGGCGGAGCCTGCCCCTTCCCTCTCCCCAAGAACCCCATGTCCAAGTCCGGCGCCTTCCACGTCCCCTTCTACAAAAGCTACCTTTTCTTCTGGTGCCTGCTGGGGGGCGGCGTGGTGGGCTTCGTCTTCGTGGACCTGTCCGCCCTCTTCCACCAGCAGCTGGTCACCGCCCTGACCTCGCTCAACGGCCAGGTGGCCGACCCCCTGGCCGCGGTGGAACCCTCCCTTTCGCGGGTCCTCACCGGCATCCTGCTGATGGGCCTGCCCGCCTACCTCATCAGCAGCATGGCGCTTTCGGCCTTCGCCCGCCGGGTGCTGAAGGACCTCATCCGGCTGCTGCGCACGCGCGAACTCCTGCCCTACAAGTTCAAGCTGGCCCGCCGGCAGACACTGGGCCACGTGCATGAGAACCTGGCCGAGGTGCTGGGCTCGGTGGTGGACCGCCTCCAGGAGGCCGGCACGGAGAAGGCCAAGTACCAGGAGGCCCTGGGCAAGTACGCCGACCCCACCGTGGCCGGGGTGCTGAAGTACCGCGACATCGACATCCGCATCCCCAGCAGCCGCAAGCGGGTGGCCGTGCTCTTCGCCGACATCCGGGGCTTCACCCCCATGACCGAAAACCTGCTGCCCGAGGAGGTGGTGATGATCCTCAACGAGCACTTCTCCTCCTCCACCAGGTCGGTGGTGGCCAACGGCGGCAAGGTCAACAAGTTCATCGGAGACGCGGTGATGGCCATCTTCGAGGAGCCCCCCGCCTACAAGGAGGACCAGTCGGCCTCGCGCAGCGCGGTCAACGCCGGGCTTGAGATGGCCGCGCGCTTCCAGGAAAACGCCCTTCAGTGGGCCACGCGGGTGAGCAAGCCCGTCTCGTTCGGCCTGGGGGTGGGGGTGCACGTGGGGCAGGTGATCCTGGGCAACATCGGCTCGGACGAGCGCGTGGAATACACGGCCATCGGCGACACCGTCAACTTGAGCTCGCGGCTGTGCAGCCTGGCCAAGCAGGGCCAGGTGGTGGTCAGCGAGGAATGCTTCGAGAACGTCCAGCACTTCTTCGACGCGGAAGTGCAGGCGCCCGTGCCCATCAAGGGCAAGACCGGCCTGTACACCACCTACGTGGTGAAGCGCCGCAGCCTGACCCACTGAGGCCGGCGTGGCGCCCCGGCCCTCGGTGATCCTGCGCGGCCTGCTGGCGGGCCTGGTCCTGGACCTGGCCCTTTGGGGCGCCGGACGCCTGCTGGTCACGCGTTCCCTCCGCCGGGCCAGTCCGGCCCTGGAATACCGCCTGGAAAACGTGGAGCAGCCCCTCAAGGTCTGGAGGCGGCACAGCCCCAAGCTGGCCCGGGGCTGGGTCCTGGTCTTCTCGCCGGGCCAGCCCGAGGTCTGGCGCTGCCTGGTGAAGATCCGCCGCCGGGGTGGGGTGGAGACGCGGGAGGTGGTCAAGAAGCTCAAGCGCCTCCAGCGGGGCATGCCGCTGTGGGTGATGCTGGGAACCGGGTGGAAGCCCAACCCTTTCTGGTTTCCCCGCGTCACCTGGGTGGCCTCCAAGATGGAGGTGGTGGCCACGGCCTACGACCCCGGCCCGGTGGACAACAGCCGGGGCTGGGTGGGCACGACCTCCATCGGCCTGAGGGCCCGCTTCGGCATCGCCGCCGTGGACCCCAGGGTGGTCCCCTACCGCACCTGGATGTACGTCTACGGCTACGGCCCGGCCTATGCCGGGGACACCGGGGGGGCCATCCGGGGCCGGCGCCTGGACCTCTGCTACGACAGCACCCGGCAGGCCCTGGATTGGGGCCGCCGCAGGACACGGGTCCTGGTGCTGAAGGGCCTGGGCTGGCGGGAATCCGGGAAAATCCTCGGGGAACTGGGGATGAAGCAGCCCTGAAGGAGCCGCGTGGCCCTTACAAAAGAGGGTTGAATGTGGTATAAATTCCGGGTTCAGGACCCTCAGGTTCCTGTCGCGATCCCGGAGGTTGGAGGGCTTTGAAGTCGAAAGCCGACCCGGGCTCCCCCTTAGAGGAGACCCATGGAAAGCGGCAGTCGCGGCGGCGGTGCCATCCTGCTGGATGAGCACGCCGAGCACGTCGCGCAGGTTTACGACAAGATGGCGGATGAGTACGACGACATCCGCGAGCCTTATTTCTACAACACCTACGGGATGTACGACCACTTCCTGATGCCCCTTCTGGAGAAGGAGGCGGGATCCCGGGGATTCGACCGCATCCTGGACATCGGATGCGGGTCGGGCCTGCAGCTGCGCCGCCTGCAGCGCCTGGGCAGGGAGGTCCTGGGGTTCGACATCTCGGTCGGCCTGGTGGAAAAGGCCAGGCAAAAGTTCCGGCGCTACCCCCACATCAAGCTTTTCGTGGCGGACGCCACGCGCATCCCGCTGGACGACGCCAGCGTGGACTGCGTCTCCTCCTACGGCGAGGTCTTCTCCCACATCTCCAACGTGGAGGGGGCCCTGGCCGAGGCGGGAAGGGTGCTGAAGCCGGGCGGGGTGTTCGCCTTCGACATCGACAACAAGTGGCACGCCGGCCTGCTCTTTTCGCCCTCGGAACTGTGGCAGTCGCTGACCCGGCGGGGAAGCGTCGACCGCCAGTGGGAGTACGTCTACGAGGACCGGGCCGTCACCAAGGTGCGCACCCGGGCCCTGGTGCAGAGGGACCTGGTGGCCATGCTGGCCAGGGCCGGGTTCCGGGTGGAGGCCGTCTCGGGCTGCCACATCTTCTCCTCGCTGGTGCCCTACAAGTACCAGACCCCCCTGGTGGTGCCCCGCCTGTTCTCGGTGGGCAAGCTGGGGTTGATTCCGGAGCTGGACATCCACCTGGGGATGCTGGACCAGGTACTGGGCCGGCGCTGGCCTTTCCGGGAACTGGGCTTCACCAAGGTCGTGTTCGCCAGGAAGGCGGCCTGAACCTTCCTGAATTCGAAAGGGAGCGCCATGGGAAAGCAGGACCGCAAGGACAGGGAAAAGGAAAGGCAGGCCCGGGGAAGCGCCGCCAGGGGCACGGGAAGGCTGGCGGAATATTTCTGGGCCAACCTGATCTTCTGGGCCTTCATCGGGGCGCTCAGCAGATC
>JAJYGY010000220.1 GCA_021790555.1 bacterium | reverse complement strand
ACAAGGAGGACGGCTACTGGTTCCTGAGCCGCCAGCTGCACGAGCGCTTCATGGCCCGGCAGGACGAGTTCCAGGAGTTCATCCGCCGGCACGGCGGCGAGGCCTCCTACCCCGCGGTCAAGCGGGCCTTCCGGTTCTGAAAGGAAAAAGGCGGCCTTGGCCGCCTTTTTCCTTTCAGATTCCCTTCCAAACCCAAGCTTCTTGCTTCATCAAATTCAAACCCGCGTCTTCATCAGGTTCAGGGCCGAGCCGGCCTTGAACCATTCGATCTGTTCGGCGTTGAGGCTGTGGCCGGCCTTGATCCTGTCGGCCGAGCCGTCGGAGTGCTTCAGCTCCACCTCCACTTCCTTCCCCGGGGCCAGGCTCCCCAGACCCAGCACGGAGACCTTGTCGTCCTCACGCACCTTGTCCCAGTCCGAGGGATCGGAGAAGGTCAGCGGCAGCACGCCCTGCTTCTTCAGGTTGGTCTCGTGGATGCGGGCGAAGCTCTTCACCAGCACCGCGGCGCAGCCCAGGAAGCGCGGGGACATGGCGGCGTGCTCTCGGCTGGAGCCCTCGCCGTAGTTCTCGTCGCCCACCACCACCCAGCGCTGGCCCCGCGCCTTGACGGCCCGGGCCACGGCCTGGGGCTCCTCGTAGGCCCCGTCGCGGTTTTTGGCCTGTCCGGCCTGGCCGCTGTAGGCGTTGACCGCGCCCAGGAACATGTTGTTGGAGATGCGGTCCAGGTGCCCGCGGTAGCGCAGCCACTTGCCCGCCGGCGAGATGTGGTCGGTGGTGCACTTGCCCCTGGCCTTCAGCAGCAGGGGCAGTTCGGTGAAATCCTTTCCGTCCCAGGCCGCGAAGGGCTGAAGCAGCTGCAGGCGCTCGCTGGCCGGGTCCACCTTCACCTCCATCTTCGACCCGTCCGCCGCCGGGGCCACGTAGCCGTCGGCCTTGAAGACGAACCCGGCGGAGGGCAGGTCCTCGGCCTTCTTGGGGGGCGCCAGCTTGAAGGGCCTGCCGTCCGCTCCGGTCAGCTCGTCGGTGAGGGGGTTGAAGGAAAGCCGGCCGGCCAGGCCGTAGGCCATGACCACCTCGGGGCTGCCGATGAAGGACATGGTCTCGGCGTTGCCGTCGTTGCGGGCCGGAAAATTGCGGTTGTAGCTGTTGATGATGGAATTGCGCTCGCCCGTCTTGATGTCGTCGCGCTTCCACTGGCCGATGCAGGGCCCGCAGGCGTTGGCCAGCACCGAGGCGCCCACCTTCTCCAGCACGGCCATCTGCCCGTCCCGCTGGATGGTGGCGAAGATCTGGTCGGACCCAGGGGTCACCAGGAAGGGGATGGGCGCCTTCAGCCCGTGGGAGGCGGCCTGGGCCGCCACGTCGGCGGCCCGGTTGATGTCCTCGTAGCTGGAATTGGTGCAGGAGCCGATCAGGGCGGCCCGCAGCTGGTCCGGATAGCCGTTCTTCCGCACGTCCTCCTTCATCCTGGAGACGGGCCTGGCCAGGTCGGGCGTGTGCGGGCCCACCACGTAGGGTTCCAGCTTCGACAGGTCGATCTCCACCACCCGGTCGAAGAACCTGGCCGGGTCGGCCTCCACCTCCGGGTCGGCCTTCAGCAGGCCGCGCTGGGCCGCGGCCAGGTCGGCCAGGTCGCCGCGCCGGGTGGCGCGCAGGTAGCGCTCCATCGAGGCGGTGAAGGGGAAGATCGAGGTGGTGGCGCCCAGCTCGGCGCCCATGTTGGTGATGGTGCCCATGCCCGTGCAGGACAGGCTCTCCACCCCGGGGCCGAAGTACTCCACGATGGCGTTGGTGCCGCCCTTCACCGTCAGCACGCTGGCCACATGCAGGATGATGTCCTTGGGCGCGGTCCAGCCGTTGAGCTCGCCGGTGAGGCGCACGCCGATCAGCTTGGGGTTCTTCACCTCCCAGGGCAGTCCGGCCATCACGTCCACCGCGTCGGCCCCGCCCACCCCGCAGGCCACCATGCCCAGGCCGCCGGCGTTGGGCGTGTGGCTGTCCGTGCCGATCATCAGCCCGCCCGGGAAGGCGTAGTTCTCGAAGACCACCTGGTGGATGATGCCGGCTCCCGGCTTCCAGAAGCCGATGCCGTACTTGGCCGAGGCCGAGGCCAGGAAGTCGTAGACCTCGCGGTTGCTCTCCAGGGCCGTGGCCGTGTCCTTCTGCCCGCCGGCATAGGCCTGGATGAGGTGGTCGCAGTGCACCGTGGCCGGAACGGCCACCCGGGGGATGTCGGCCTGGGCGAACTGCAAAATGGCCATCTGGGCCGTGGCGTCCTGCATGGCCACCCGGTCGGGCCTCAGCTGCAGAAAGGACTTGCCACGCTCCAGGTCCTGGGCCTCGGGGTTGTCCAGATGCCCGAAGACGACCTTCTCGGCAAGGGTCAGGGGCCGGTTCAGGCGCCGCCGCACGACGGCCAGGTTCTTCTCGGTCTTGGCGTACACGCCTTGGACCATTTCGGGCGTGGTTTCAATGACGGGCATGGAATCCTCGCAAAGGGAATGCCGGCAAAATGGATTGGAAAAACGGGACAGCCCTGAACAGTGAATCAAATTCTTGAGAACGAGCAAAATTTTTAAACATTCGTTCCAGGCTGGCAACCTCTTTTCTTCTATTTATATTTACAGAAAATTTGCTTTTGGAAATTTCCAAGATAAAATTAACAAAGAATTTGACGCCGATCATGGATTTCCTTGTAGGCCAAGGCTTTTCCGGGTCCCGGAATGAAAAAAACCCGTTCCAAGGTCCTGCCTGGAACCAGGGGCCTCCTGGTGGCGCGAGCGCTGCTGGCTTTCTGCCTGGCATTGGGGGCGGGCAAAGCCCTCGCCTCGTGGCTTCCCTTGTGGCTGGACGGCCCTCCCGGCCGGGTCAACCCGAACGACCCGAAATCCCCCTACTACAGGACTCCCGTCCCGCTCCCCACGCCCGCGCGCACGGGCACGGCCACCCCCACGCCGACCGTCAGCCCGACGCCCTCGGCCACCCCCACGCCCACCATCAGCCCCACCTTCACCATCACGCCCTACGTGTATTACGACGGCGACACCCCGGGGCGCGACCTCGACAACATCAACCGCGTCTCCTACATGGTCACGCCCAGCACCGGGCCCTCCACCAACAGCAACTACGACAACGTCGCGGAGACCAGCGGCGGGGACGCGCTGGGCGGGAACTTCTTCGCCCGCGCCACCATGCAGACCCTGTGGGTGCCCATCCAGGCCGGCATCGGCAACACCCCCACGGCCTCGGTGGACGTCTCGGCCTACGGCTCGATCTCGCTGTGGCTGCGCTCACCCGACGGCAACTTCGAGCCCCAGGTGATGCTGGTCTCCCCCGGGTCGGTGAGCAGCTCCACCTCCTGCGCCGTCACCGCCACGGCCTACACCACCGACGGCGGAGCCTTCGACGCCGGAACCTGGAAGCACGTGGTCATCCCCCTGTCGGCCTTCGACGGGGTGAACTTCTGGGGCTCCCCCTACAGCCTGGCCGCCAACGGCGACCGGGTTTCGGCCGTGGCCTTCAGCCCGGCCTGGCCGGAATGCTTCCACTACGATTCCACCTACCTGGTCTGGGTGTTCCTGGTCAACGGCCCGCTGCAGTACATGGGCTCCAGCCTCGACATCGACGACGTCACCTTTCAGGCCGCCGCCGGACCGGTCCCGGCGGCGCGGGTCTACCCGCCCACCTTCGACGGCTTCCACAGTTCGGACGGGGTCACCGCCTGGGAGACCTCCTGGACCGTCAATTCCGATTCCTACACCTGCGTCACCCCCGCCACGGCCGTCGATTTTCCGGCCCCCGGCGGCGCCCCCGTGGACTTCGCCTCCAGCCCCCAGTCCAACGACATGGTGGGCCACCTCTCGGGCACGGCCGGGGCGGCCGACGGGGTGGCGCCCTGCCCGGCCTCCCAGTTCTCCTTCGTCAACATGAGCGCCAACTTCTCGCCTTCGGGCTCGCCGGTCAGCCTGGCCTCCCTTCCCGGGCTGCCCAGCCCGGTTCACGGACTTTCCTGGACCATGAAGATGGGACCGAATTCCGACCCCATCGACTACGACGTGGTGCTCACCAAGGCCTCGGTCAACGCGCTCAATCCCGGCGCCAGCTACTACCACCTGTGCTCCGACGCCCAGCTGGACGGCCAGGGTTGGGTGACCTACAAGGTGGACTTTCCGGCATCCGGCTTCCCTTCCACCGACTTCTTAAACGGCTGGGGACAGCCTTCGTGGGCCGCCGGCTCCGGGGACGCGGTCGACTGGGACACCAGCGACCTGGTCTCCGTCCAGGTCAAGCCCGACGACGCGGCGCGGGGCCGGAACTTCGACGTCTTCGTCGACCATTTCCAGTTCTACTGACGCCCCGGTCCGCCCGCGGATTCAATACCTGCTCTCCACCCGGCATCCCGGAAAATACGCCTTGAGGATCTCCTCCCCGCCCTGCCCGGCCAGGGCCCGGCCGTAGGCCCCGCTCTGGCACAGGCCCACGCCGTGGCCCCAGCCCCCGCCGTGGAAGAGGAACTCCACGGGAATCCCCTCGGGTGAGCGCCGCGTCTCCACGTAGAAGAGGTTGGACTTCAGCCCCCGCACCAGGCCCCGCACCCGGTCTCCCCACACGGTCACCTGCCCCTTGTCCCCCACCACCCTCAGGCCGCGCGCGAAGCCGGAAAAGGACCGCCGGAGCACCTCCACGGAAAGCACCTGGCCCACCGGCGAGACGCGGTTGGCGTAGCCGCTGAAGGCGCTTTCCGAGTAGTCCATCACCCAGCGGAAATTCGAGAGCGGCTGGCGGCCCGGAAGCAGGCCGTAGGCGTCCACGGTGTCGTCCAGCCAGTCCAGCAGCTTCAGGGGAGGCAGGGGGAAGGACCATTCCCCGGCCCCGGGCTCAAGGTCGGCCACGCCCTGGGGGCGGGGAGGGTCGGCCTCGGCTTTGGAGGGATCCCAGGCCTCCCAGGCGGACTGGGTGTGCCCTCCGCAGGAATTCATGTACAGGGCGGGGGCCAGACGGCCGCGGGAATCCTCCAGCACCAGCCCGGCCGTGCTGGTGACGGCCCAGGAGACCCGGGGGGTCTCGGCCTGGGCGCCCCGGTAGACCTGCCATTCCACGCCCGAGCCCAGGTCGAAGCCCCGTCCGCCGTGGCGCCCGATCTCCTTCAGCGCGTCGGTGCGCGCGGCCACGGCCTGGGCCCGCAGGGCCTGCGGGGGCCAGGAGGCCGGCATCTCGGCCCCCACCACGCCCAGCAGGTAGGACTCCAGGGGCAGCTCGTCGACCACCGAGACCGCCTTCAGGCCCTGGGGCCTCAGCACCAGGTCGCCGCGGTAGGTGCGGTCCTCCCGGCCGGCCCAGAAATAGCCCCGCCCGTAGGGCACGTGGAAAAGCCGCAGGGTGGAGCCGCCGTCCAGGGGTTTCAGGCGCAGGGCCGAGCGGAACTTCAGCAGGGGCCGGCCCAGGCTCACCCGGTCCGGATGGGAGCCGCGCGCCTTCCGGACGGAAAGCGGGCGCAGGGTCCAGGAGGAGCCCAGCAGGCAGGCCTCGAAGGCGCGGCCGGCGGGAAGGCGCGCCAGCACCCTGTCGCCGGCGTCCAGGGCCAGGGTCTCGCAGCCCGTCTTGAAGCGGAAGAAGGGCACCCGCCCCAGGATCTCCACGCGGATGTCCGGCTCGCCCGGCAGGGCGGGCAGCGCCGCCACGCGGGGGTTCGCCAGGGCCAGGCGCTGGCGCAGCGAGGCCAGCCCGGCCCTCCTGGCCTCGCGCCCCAGGCCCGGCCGCGCGGCCTGCAGGCGGTTGAGCTCGCCGCGGGCCCGGGTGTCGCGTGAATCCACCTGGCAGGCCCGCTGCAGGCGCACCCAGGCGTCGCGCCAGCGCCCCTCCTTCAGGTACAGCCCGGCCAGCCGCCGGTGCGCGGCGGTGTAGCTGTTGTCCAGGGCCAGGGCCTTCTTGTAGGCCGCCTCGGCGCCGGCGAGGTCGCCCCCGGCCTCAAAGCATTC
>JAJYGY010000144.1 GCA_021790555.1 bacterium | reverse complement strand
CGTCATCCTCCAGGTGACCCTGCGAAAGGGCCGGCGGCCCTCCTGGCGGGCCGTTCCCGTGGGCCTTCAGGACGACCGGCCCGTGCCCCTGCGGCCGGACAGCGCCCAGGCCCGGCGCATTCTGGAAATCCTGAAACACGGTTACCGCTACGGCGGCAGGAAGACCTATTCGCGGAGCGGGGATGGACGGGGGTAGGATCCAAATCTACACCGGAAACGGAAAGGGCAAGACCAGCGCGGCCCTGGGACTGCTGTTGCGCTTCCTGGGAAGCGGAGGCAAGGTCTGCCTGATCCAGTTCGACAAGGGCAGCCCGGAATCCGGCGAATTTTATTCCGAAAGGAATATCCTGCGCGCCCTACCGGGCCTGACCCTGCACGCCACGGGCTGCCAGCGCTTCGACGCGGTGAAGAAAACTTTCCGTTTTGAAAACAATGAACAGGATTTGGCCCAGGCCCGGCAGGGCCTGGCGCTGGCCAGGCAGGCGATCCAGGGCGGTTTTGGACTTGTTGTGCTGGACGAAATTCTCTCATTGGTGATGACCAAGCTGGTCGAACGGGCCGAGGTCCTTTCCCTGCTTGAGGATTTTCAATCGTGGAACAGGCCCTGCGAACTGGTCCTGACCGGCCACGTGGTCTGGCCTGAGCTTGTGGAAAAGGCGGACTTGATCACCGAAATGAGGAAGCGCAAGCATTATTTTGATAAGGGAGAGCAGGCCCGCAAGGGCATTGAGTACTGATGGCCCATTCTTTTTCCGGCTCGCGGAAGCCAGAGGCGATTCATGAAAAGGGAGACCGAAAGGCGCAAAAGCATCCATCCCGTGGTATTGGAAAGGCGTTCCGGCCGGGACCGGCGCAAGCTGTGCCCCCAGTGCGGATCGCCCCTGATGGTCCATGTGCAGCGCTTGCCGGATTTCACCCAGACAACCTCGGTGTGCACCAGCCAGGCCTGTGGATATGAAAATTTTTCCCGCCAGGTTCCAGTGGGCAGGGTTCCGGTGCAGCGCAGGTATGAGATTCCCATCCGATCCTCCCTGAACCGTCTCTTAGCCGAGCTTCCCGCGGAATTCTGCGATTTCGCCAAAATCAGCCCAAAGTCCAGGCTGGTCCTCAAGGTCCAAAGTGCCGATAAGTGGATTTTGGAAAAATCCTGAATCAAAACCGTTCCGCCTTTTGGGAAGTATTGACATTCGGGATTCTTTTGGCCTATATTTGTTTTGGAATTCTGTACCCGGTTTCATGATGAAGGAAACCTTTCGGAAGCTGTCAACGTCGATCTGCTGCCATCCACCCTTTTCTGGAGAACTTTCCCATGCGCAGAAAAAAGGTTTATGAATCGACTGTTCAGTCCGTGGAAAGGACCCTGGACATCGTGGAAGCCCTTTCCAACAACAAGGACGGCATCGGGGTGACCGAGCTTTCCAAGGCCCTGAACCTGCACAAAAGCACGGTGCACCGGCTTTTGACCACCTTGATGGTGAGGAAATATGTGGAACAGGACAGTGAAACCGGCAAGTACCGCCTGTCGGTGAAGCTGTTCGAACTGGGCAACGCCGTGCTTTCCAAACTGAACATGCGCACCCACGCCATCCCCTTCCTGCGGGAGCTGCGCGAGCGCTGCGGGGAAACCGTCCAGCTTTCCATCGTGGACCAGAACGAGGTGCTCTACATCGACGTGCTGGAATCCAATGAAAAGATAGGGGTGAAGGCCAAGATCGGGGAAAGGGCCCCGCTCTACTGCACCGCGGCCGGGAAGGTCTGGCTGGCCCACCTGCCGGACGAGCGCATCTACGAAGTGGTCAAGGACACCGAATTCAAGCCCTTCACCCCCCGCACCGTGCCGTCCAGGGAGGTTTTGAAGACCCAGCTTCAGTCCGTGCGCGAAAAGGGCTGGGCCGTGGACGACGGCGAGTTCGAGGAGGACCTGCGCTGCGTCTCGGCGGCCGTGCGCAACTACCGCGGAAGGGTGATCGCCTGCATCTCCATTTCGGTTCCGGCCTCGCGTTTCACCATGCCGGCCATCGAGGACCTGGGCAGGGCGGTGAAGGAATCCGCGGACAAGATCAGCTACAGCGTCGGCTTCATGGAGAAGCAGTAGCGTTCTGTGGGGCGGAACGGCGTTCATGGATAAAATGATTTGACCCCGGAACCTTTTTTCAGTAGACTTTGATTATCCACAAGTCTATCGAGGTACTCGTCATGAAAAAAATGATTCCGGCATTGGTGGCGGCAGCCGGCCTCATGGCCGGGGCGGCCTGGGCGGACCAGGGAACCACCGCGGCCAGCTTCCTGAAGCTTGCGACCGGCCCCAGGGCCATCGCCATGGGGGGCAGTTTCGCCGGGCTCGCGGACGACGTCAACGCGCTGAACTACAACGCCTCGGGGCTTGCCTACCTGAACGACAAAGAAATCACCCTGATGCACGCCATCTGGTTCCAGGACATCTACTACGACAACGGCGCGGTGGCCTGGCCGATCCACAACATCGGAACCCTGGGCCTCAACGTGCTGTACCTCAACGCCGGAACCTTCGACGGCTACACCCTGGACGCCAGCGGGAACCCGCAGTCCACCGGCACCTTCGGGGCCAGCGACATGGCCCTGGGGCTGGCCTTCGCGCGCCAGGTCATCCCCAACATCTCCGCCGGCCTTCTGGTTAAGTACATCTCCGAGACCATCGACGGAACCTCGGACGGCGGGGTGGCGGTGGACATCTCCGGCCTGTACCACACGCCCCTGCCCGGCCTTTCCCTGGGCGCCAACATCCAGAACCTGGGCCCGGCCATCGGCTTCAACAACACCTACAGCCTGCCCATCAACTTCCGCCTCGGCGTGGGTTACAAGCCCATGAAGAACGTGGCCGTGGACATGGACTACACCCAGCCCATTGAGACGGCGGGGGTCCTGAGCATCGGGGGAGAATACGGCTACCGCGATTTCTTCTACGTGCGCGGCGGCTACCAGTACCAGGGGGCCATCGACTACAACCAGACCTACGTGGGCTACGGCCCCAGCGTGGCCGCGGGGCTCTCGCTGGGCCTGGGCTTCAAGCTCTACCAGCACTACCTGCTGGACTTCGCCTACGTTCCCTTCGGGTTTTTGGGCAACACCTACCGCTTCTCCTTCACCTACAAGTTCGAATAGACGGGGCCTTTCCCCAAAGCCCTTTCCGGACCCTTCCGGAAAGGCCTTTTTTGTGTTTTAAGGCCCGGTTTCGTGCTATACCGTTTCTCGTTGCCCGGCCCGTCCGGATTCCGCGTCCGGGTTCCAAGGAACCGCCGGCTCCTCCAAGCGTCTTTATCGCGGGTATCCAGCCATTCCCTGACCATCGGGTGCGCGATTGAAAAGGGTTTTCCTGGCATTCTGGCCGCTGTTTCTGGGCCTGGCCTGCCTCCTGCGGGCCGGCGAGCTGGAGCAGAACCTGGCCCTGGCGGACGAGCTTTTTTCCAAGGGGGCCTACAGCCTGGCCGCCGACCGCTACCAGGAGGTTCTCAATTCCTCCCCGCAGGACTTCTCGGCGGCCCGGGCCCGGCTCCAGCTGGCCCACTGCTATGAGCGCCTCTCCTGGCTGGAAAGGGCCAAGGAGGCCTACCGCGATTTCCTGCTGGAGGACCCCGGAGACCTCCGGGCCCCGCAGGCCTACCTGGGGCTGGCGAAGGTCTGCCTGCGCCTGGGCGACGACGCGCAGGCCGGCCAGGCCTGCGAAACCTTCCTCCGGCTGTATCCCCACCATGCCCTCGACCCGCGGGCCCGCTTCCTGAAGGCGGAATCGCTGTACCTGGCCAAGGACTACGCGCGCGCCGACTGGGCCTACCAGGACGTTGCCGAGGGGGGCGGCTTCTCCGACCCGCCCTACCTTCCCTACGCCCGGGGCTGGTGCCGCTACCAGATGGGCCAGCAAGCCTCCGGCGCGGGGGCCGTGGAAAACTTCGACAAGGCGGCCGGGCTTTTCATGGACGCCTACGCCATGGACCAGCAAGGCAAGGTGGGCGCGCTGGCCCTGTACCAGGCCGGCGAGAGCCGCTTCTGGGCCGGGGAGTACGGACGGGCCACCGAGACCTACCAGCGCTTCCTCAACGCCTTCCCCCGGGACGGGCTGGCCCCGGCGGCCCAGTACTCGGTGGCCTGGTGCGCCTTCCGCCAGAAGGACTGGAAGAAGGCGGCCGACACCTTCTACGCCTTCACCCTGCAGCACAAGGAAAGCTCCCTGGCCGCCTGGGCCAAGTACCTCACCGGCGTCTGCCTGGCGCGCCTGGGCAGCCTAGACGCGGCCGAGGCCGCCTTCCACCTGACCATCAAGGACTACCCCTCCTCCGACGTGGTGGACCGGGCCCTCTACGGCATCGCCTGGCTCAGCACCGAGCGCAAGGATTTCGACCAGGCCAGCCAGCAGTACCGGTTCTTCCTGAAGGAATTCCCGGAAAGCCCCCTGGCGCCCTCGGCCATGTTCCTTCTGGCCGACGCCCAGTACCGCCTGCGCCGCTTCGCCCTGGCGCACGACGAGTACCTGGCGCTCCAGAAACAGCATCCCGACAACCCCCTTTCCAGGGACGCCCTTTACCTGGCGGCCTCCTGCTCGCTGGCCCAGCAGGACTGGGCGGACGCCCGGCGGGAATTCCAGGAATACGTGGCGCGGCAGCCGCGCGGCCCGCTGGCGGGCATGGCCAGGCTGAGGGTGGCGGACTGCCTCTTCGGCATGGGGCAGGTGGGGCCGGCCGGCCGGTCCTACCAGCAGCTTCTGGACGAAAACCCGGGCGCCGACGTGTCCGCCGGGGCCATGGACGGGCTGGCCTGGTGCGCGTTTTCGCGCAAGGACTGGGCCGCCGCGGGCAAATACTGGACAAACCTCGCCGCCCGCTACCCCTCGGCGCAGGACGCGCCCGAGGCCCTGCTGCATTCCGGCGACTGCCTCTACAACCAGGGCCAGTACCAGCAGGCCCTGCAGAGGTACCAGCAGCTGGAGGCGCGCTATCCCGGGGCGGGCAGGACCGCCGAGGCCCACCACCAGGCGGGATGGTGCTACTACCGCCTGAAACAGTTCGACAAGGCCTGGAAGGAATGGTCGCTGGTCCTGGCCCGTCCGGACTCCAAGGTGCAGGCCTCGCAGGCCCTCTACTGGATGAGCTGGGCGCTGTTCCGCAAGGGGGATTTTTCGCAGGCCGCCGATTCCTTCGCCCAGGTGGGGGAGAAATTCCCGGAATCGCACCTAGTGCCCGAGGCCATGCTGCGGGTGGGGGACAGCTACTACAACGCGGGCAACTTTGACCAGGCCCGGCTGGCCTACCAGAACCTGGTCAACCGCTTTCCCCAGGACCCCAACGTGCCGGCCGCCCTGTACGGCATCCAGTGGTGCTACTACAGCCAGGGGGACACCAACGACGCCATCGCCGCCTCGCAGAAGTTCGTGCAGGAGTACCGCCATTCCACCTACGCGCCGGACGTGCAGTACCGCATCGCCCAGCACTACTACAACGTGAAGAACTACGCCCAGGCCCTCACCGAGTTCGGCACCCTGCTGACCAATTATCCCGGCAGCGGCCTGAAGCTTCCCGGACTGTTCTGGCGGGGCATGGCCGAGGAGAACCTGGGCCAGTTCAACCAGGCCATCGCCGACTGGAAGGAGCTGTGCCAGGCCCATCCCGACTACCTGCTCTCGCCCAAGGCCCTGTTCGAGACCGGCATGTCCTACTACCGGCTGCAGGAATTCCCCCAGGCGGTCTCCTCCTTCCAGCAGGTGCTGGATTCCTACGGGAACACCCCCTCGGTGGCCGGGGACGCCCAGTTCAACCTGGGCATGACCTTCAAGCGCATGAACCGGGTGGACGACGCCCTGAAGGCCTACCAGGAGACCGTGCAGAAGTATCCCTCCAGCCCGCTCGCCTCCATGGCCCAGATCCGCATCGGCTACATCTACGAGGACGCCCAGCGCTACCCCGAGGCCATCCGCGCCTACCAGGCCCTGGCCCAAAGCGACAACGGGGC
>JAJYGY010000241.1 GCA_021790555.1 bacterium | reverse complement strand
TCCCGGCCTTCGTGGAGATGCTCAAGGCCCGCTGCGCCGAGGTGGTGGCCGTCAACACCATCTGCAAGCCCACCAAGGACCGCCAGAATTCCATCAAGGCCCTGGCCCAGGACGTCGACGTCATCGTGGTGGTGGGTGGGTACAACAGTTCAAACACCAAGAAGCTGGCGGACGTGGCCATGGAGCGCGTGGGGAACCTCAACACCCACCACATCGAGACGGCCGACCAGCTCCAGCGGTCCTGGTTCGAGGGGAAGCGGCACGTGGGCATCACGGCGGGCGCCTCCACCCCCGACTACCTCATCCAGGAAGTCATCGACAGGATCCGCTCCTGGGACGCAAACCCGCAGCCCTCCGCGGCCCTCAGCCCCTCCCCTGCCTGAACCGCCCCTCAGGCCGCCTTGGTGATGCTCCTCACCAGGGCCGGGGGCAGGTTCATCCACACCAGCTCCCCGCGGTAGGTCCCCCTGCGGTGGAAGCCCTCCAGCACCTTCTCCACCGCGGCCAGGCGGGTCCGCACGGCCGAACCCGAGGCCGCCGACTTGGCCTGCCGCATCCACAGGTACTCGAAATACACCAGCGTGGCGCCCGGCTTCAGGGCGCGGTACAGGATGCCCATGATGTCGCGCACCAGGTCGGCCGGAAAATTGTTGAAGGGCAGCCCGCAGATGACCAGGTCGTAGCGGCGGCCCCTCGGCAGCTTGAGGATGTCTCGGTGGTGCAGGGCCACCTGCCCCGCCCGGCGCTGGAAGCCCTTCTCCCTGCCCAGGCGCTGCCTGAGGTGCCCGTAGAATTCCCCGTTGAGCTCGTAGCATTCCAGCCGGTCCCGGTCCCTCATCTGACTCACCAGGAACTCGGTGAAGGCGCCCGTGCCCGGGCCCACCTCCAGGATGTCCAGGCGCCCGGCTTTGCGGGCGCGCAGGGGCCAGGCCATGGCCTTGGCAAGAAAGGGCGAACTGGGCACCAGGGCTCCCGTGGTGTGGAAGCGCCTCACCGACTGCGTCACGAACTGGAAATGGTCCTGGATGGGCATGGAATTCCTCAGTCTTTCGGGCCGGGCCAGGTGTTGACGGGCATGCGCTTGCCAAAAAGGCGGTCGCGGAGCCTCCCCAGCAGGCCCCGCCGCCCGGGGAACTCGCGGGGGTAGCGGAAGCCTCCCGTGACGCGGAACCCCTTCATGATCCCCCGCAGCCGGCGGCGGCGCTCCTGCGGCTCCACGCCCTGGCGCACCATGTCCTCACGGTATTCTGCCACCCAGTCCACGAAATCCACGAACTCCTGGTCGAAGAGGTCGGCCTCCATGGTCAGGCGCAGGCGACGGGCCACCGTGGGGGCCTGTCCGTTCGAGGAGATGGCGATGCGCAGCTTCCCCACCCGCGCCAGGGCCGCCATGGCGATGTTGCAGACCTTGGGCTGGTCGTAGGCCGAAAGCAGGCAGTTCTCGCGCCGGCAGGCGTCCCAGATGGCCTGGGAAACGGCCGGGTCGGACTTGATGGTGTTGATGGCGAAGAACTTGGCCCGCACGTCCCCCTCCACCCAGTCCCGAACCTGGTAGGGGATCTTCTCCTTCTCAAGCCATTCCCTGAAGTCGTCGTTGAAGCGCCGCGACACCACGCTGAGGTTGGCCCCGGCCTCCCAGAAGCGCACCGACTTCTCGAAGGCCTCGTCCCCTCCCCCGATCATCAGGCAGTCCTTCCCTTCGCAGTCCAGGCAGAGCGTGAAATAGGATTTGGCCATCGGCAGCCTCGCTGAAAATCGCCACTAAAACCTGAACTTCTCCTCCAGGACAGGACCCGGGCCGGCGCTCAGGGAAAAAAGCTGGTTGGGCGCGCCCTGGGTCTGGCTCTGCACCACGGCCTGGTGGCCGATAAGGATGCCCAGGGCCGCGCCGAAGAACACGTCGGAGGGCCAGTGGGCGTTGAGGTACACGCGCGAATAGCCCACCAGCAGGGCCAGGGGGTAGGTCCACCAGCGGCCGTACTGGCTTCCGTAGACCTCGGCCATGCAGAAAGCGTCCATGGTGTGCCCGGAGGGGAAGCCGGGGTTCCACTGCCCGTAGTCGAAAAAGCGGTGGGTGTCGGTGCGGGTCCAGGGCCGGTCGGCCGAAAAGGCGTACTTGAGGGTGGCGGTGGCCACGCCCACCACGGCCATGGCCTGCAGGGCCGTGGCCGAGGTCTCGCGAAGCCTTTCGTCCGGCCCCAGGGCCCAGCCGGCCCCGGCCACGCACACGTCGGTGAGGCCCTCGCCTCCCCAGGTGGCCCAGGGCATGATCTTGTCCTGCCAGGGCCCCCGGGCGTCGTGCACGAAGTGGTACACAGGGACGTCCTGCCAGATCAGCAGGCCCAGCACCGCGCCGGTGGGGGCCAGGTAGGCCAGATCCTGGGCGCGCCAGGTCAAGGGCGTGGTCCAGAAGGTGCCCAGACCCCCCAGGGCCGCGGGCAGGATGCCCCTTTCCAGGGGCTGGCCGGCATGGGCCGGCGGCGGGGAAAGGAGGCAGAGGAGGAGGAGCGCCGGGCGCAGGCGTCGCAGGGGACGGGAGATCGAACTCAATGCGTTTCCTGGAAAGGGGTTTTCCGGGCCGCACCGGCCCGGGGGGATGCCTTCGCCCTTCAGGAAGAGCGGACGGAAAGCATACCGGAGCTTTCCCCTGATTTCAAGGCGCCCGTGTCCGGAGGCAACGCCTCCGGGCCGGGCAGTCCCAGGGTCCTGCCCTGGGCAAGGTCCATGAACACCTGCTGGCTGCGCAGGGGCGCCTCGCCCTGGGCCGGGGCCAGGCGGCGGTAGCTGCCGTCGGGGTTCATCTCCCGGGCCTGGGTGTTGTCGGCCAGGCACACGGCCAGGATCTCGTCCACCACGCGGCGCTTCAGGGCCTCCTCCTCCAGCGGGAAGAGGACCTCCACCCTGCCCATGAAGTTGCGCGGCATCCAGTCGGCGCTGCCCAGCCAGACCTCGCTCTGGCCGCCGTTTTCAAAGTAGAAGACGCGGGAATGTTCCAGGAACCGGTCCACGATGCTGCGCACCCGGATGTTTTCGGACACCCCGGGCAGCCCGGGCCTCAGGCAGCAGATGCCCCGCACCAGCAGGTCCACCCGCACGCCGGCCTGGCTGGCCTCGTACAGCGCCGCGATGACCGAGGCGTCCACCAGGGCGTTCATCTTGGCCAAAATGCGGGCCGGCAGGCCCCGCCGGGCGGCCTCGGTCTCGCGTCCGATCTTCTCCAAAATGGCGTCCTTGAGGGCGTGGGGCGCCAGCAGCAGCTTTTCCATGGGAGGCGGGTCGCCCGCGCCGGAAAAGCCGGTGAGCATGTTGAAGAGCGCGGCCACGTCGCGGCCCAGCTCGCCCCGGCAGGAGAGCAGCCCCACGTCGGTGTAGAGCCGGGCGGTGCGGGGATGGTAGTTGCCCGTGCCAAGGTGCACGTAGCGCTTCAGCTCCTCGCCCTCCTTGCGGATGACCAGCAGGGTCTTGCAGTGGGTCTTCAGGCCCACCATGCCGTAGACCACGTGGATGCCGGCCTCCTCCATGGCCCGGGCCCAGTGGATGTTGGCCTCCTCGTCGAAGCGGGCCTTCAGCTCCATCAGCACGGCCACCTGCTTGCCGTTTCCGGCCGCCTTGATCAGCGAACGCACGATGGGCGAGTCGCTGCTGGTGCGGTAGAGCGTCATCTTGATGGCCAGCACGGCCGGGTCCTGGGCGGCCTCGGCGATGAAGTCCATCACGGTGGAGAAACTCTCGTAGGGGTGGTGCAGCAGGATGTCGCCCTTGCGCACCGAGGCGAAGAGCCCCTCCTCGTCCTCCTGGAAGGACGAGGCCACCCAGGGCGCATCCTTCAGGTCGGGCCGGTCGGTCTCGTCGTACAAGGCCATCAGCCGCTGCATGTTCACCGGGCCCTCCACCTCGTAGACGTCGTCGCCCGAAAGGCCCAGGTTCTCCACCAGGTTCGAAAGCACGCTCTCCCGGACCCCCTTTTCCACCTCCAGGCGGACGGCCTGCCCCTTGTTGCGCTTGCGCAGCTCGCTCTCGATGGCCTCCAGCAGGTTCTCGGCCTCGTCCTCCTCCACGTAGAGGTTGCTGTTGCGCGTCACGCGGAAGCTCCAGATGCCCAGGCACTTCTGGCTGGGAAAGAGGCCGCCCACGTGCATGCGCATCAGGTCCACCAGGAAGAGCAGGCGCGCCTCGCCCCCGCCCTCGCGGGGCAGGGCCACCTGGCGGGGCAGGGTCCGGGGCACCTGCACCAGGGCCAGGCGCTCGGCCCGCTCCCCCTGCGCCGAGGGCCGGCGGTCCAGCAGGGCCAGGGCCAGGTTCAGGGACTTGTTGAGCAGCATGGGGAAGGGGTGGGCCGGGTCCACGGCCAGGGGGGTCAGCACCGGGGCCACCTGTTCCTCGAAGTAGCGCGCCGTCCACTTGCGCTCCTTGGGCGTCAGTTCCTCGCTCCGCACGAAGTTGATGCCGCTTTCCTTCAGGCCCGGCAGCACGCTCTCGCGCCAGACCCGGTACTGCCGCTCCACCTGCTGGTGGGCCCGCGCCGAAATCTGGGAAAGCTGCTGGTGGGGGGTCAGCCCGTCGGGGTTGCGGAAGTCGCCGGCGGCCTCGCGCTGCTGCTTCAGGCCGGCCACGCGGATCTCGAAGAACTCGTCCAGGTTCGAGGCCACGATGCTCAGGAACCGCACCCTCTCCAGCAGGCGGCGGTCCCCGTTCTCGGCCTCGTCCAGCACGCGGCTGTTGAATTCCAGCCAGGAAATTTCCCGGTTGATGTAAAGGTCCGGGGCCAGGTTCGTGTCGGTCATGGTTCCTCCTCGCGGCGTCCTAAGCCGCCCCCATTATACCCTTGGCAGCCCTGCTTTTTCTGGCTATATAGGAGCGGCGAAATTTTGACGCCGAATTAACCTGGCCTTTTCCTTTCCTTCACGATTTCAGGGGGCGGATTTGAAAACCGAGTGGGTCACCAACGATTTCGGGCACCAGTACCGGGGCGCCTCCCTCTACCGGGGCAGGACGGCCTTCCAGTCCATGGAGATCTTCAAGAACGGCACCTTCGGCACCCTGCTTTTCCTGGACGGAAAGATCCAGATCAGCCAGGGGGACGAGAACCGCTACCACCAGCACCTGGTCTCGGCTCCCCTGCTGGCGCATCCCCGGGCCGAAAGCGTGCTGATCATCGGCGGGGGCGACTGCTTTTCCATCGAGGAGGCCGTGAAGTTCAAGGGCCTGAAGCGCATCCTCATGGTGGAGATCGACAAGGGCGTGGTGGACTTCTGCCGCCGCCACTACCCGGAGATCCGCCGCTGCCTGAAGGACCCCCGCGTGGAGATCGTCTACCAGGACGCCCGCCGCTGGCTCCAGGACAATCCCGGGCGCTTCGACGTGCTGGTGGTGGACCTGACCGAGCCGCACGGCCCCAGCAAGATGCTCTACACCCGCGAATTCTACCGCCTCTGCCAAAACCGCCTGGGGCGGGGCGGCATCCTGTCCATTCACACCGACAACTACCACCTGTTCCCCGAATCCTTCGCCACCATCCACAAGACGCTCACCTCGGTCTTCCCCCACCTGCTGACGGCGCGCGTGGACATGCCCTGCTTCGGCATGGGCTGGACCTACCGCATGGCCGGCCAAAGCCCCTTCTCCCTGCCCCGCCTGGAGAAAAACCTGAAGGCCATGCGCCGCGCCGGCCACGCCCTGGAATCCTTCACCCCCTCGGTCTACCGGCTTCAACCCACGCCCGAGGAGGAGAAGGTGCTGGCCACCCGCGGCCGCGTCTCCACCGACCGGAATCCCTTCGACAAGTTCGCCAGGCTGGAGAAGTACGTCACGGGGAAAAAATGACCCCCACGCTGGTCTACGACGGCGAATGCGCCTGCTGTTCGCTGCTGGCCCGGGCCCTGCGGGCCTGGGCCGGCGGGGCCCGGCTGGCGGCCCTGCCCCTGCAGGAGCCCGGCGCCGTGAACCTGCACCCGGACCTGGACTACCCCGCCCTGCTGAAATCCCCGCACCTGGT
>JAJYGY010000031.1 GCA_021790555.1 bacterium | reverse complement strand
ACTTTAACCGGGAAAACGGCTTGGATTCCCAGGAAATCCAACTCCTGAACCAGGCTTTCGGAAAGCGACGGGGCTTCGACCCTCTGGGCCATCCATTCCTCCAGCTCAATCCACGAAGCCATCGAATCCAGCAGCCTGTATAGGCGCGATTCATCCAGCACCACGGGGCTGAGACCCTGTGGTGCCGGGCTGCTGATTTTCATTTCGAAATGCCAATCCTGGGGATCGCGGGCCAGAACCATGCATTTTTCCAGGTCCAAATCGGCCCGGATTTTGTCGCAGACGGCCCTGAGGCAGGCTTTGTCGTCCATCCCGGAGGCCTTGGAAGTCAGCACGGAAAGGTCCAAAAGTTCCCTCTTCAGGTCTATTTTTTTTATGCCCAGCAGGACTTCGCTGGTGTGTCGAAAAAAGCGCTTCGCCGGACGGTAAAGCCAAACCAATAATATGGAAAAAACAGGCAACAGGGCGTCTGGGGGGCTCTTGAAATGCTCTTGTAGCAGGCCGGGCAGTGCTGAAAACAGCATGACGAAGCCCAAGATCAAGCCGAAGGCCAACGCAACAGCCGCGAAACCTTTTTTGAGGACCAAATTCAAATCAAGAAGCCGGTGCTGGGTGATAGCGTAACTGAGGATGCCAGCGAAAACCACGGGACCAAAAGCTCCAAGGGCCCGCAGGGAGGCGACCGTGTTGCAGCATGCAAGAACAAAGAACAGCAGGTGTGCGGCGAAAAAGAGCTTCATTTGGTTTTTCTCTTTTTTTGAAGATGGGTGGAAATACCTGAATCCCACGATCGCCAAGCCTAGGAAGGAATAGAAGGCACAAAACGGAATTGCGACGCGCCAATAAAGCGGGTCATTGGAAGGGAACCAGCCCAGATCTCCGGACCGCTCCATTTTCTGCGGGAAGACATGAAGCCAAGCGACGAAACTGATGAGGGAGGCGAAAAAAAGCCCCCATCGAGTGATCCGTTTGGTGGTTTTGCTTTCCATTCGGGCAAACAATGCGGAAAACCAGAACAAAAGCGGCATCATGAAGTACAGGTCCGGACAGAAAATTCTAAGAAAATGTTCCGCGGAGGCCCTGCTCGGAGTGGTCGCCAAATAGAACAGGATTGCCGTGTAACCCGCCAGAAGAAAAATGTTGATGGCCAGGATTTTGGCAAGGCGGCGCTGGCGGTAACGCCAGTAAATAAAACTCGCCAGGAGCAGGTTGATGGTCGCCGCCAGAAGGAGCGCAACCGATCTTTGTGTCCATATCATGGAGGCCTCTAAAATGTATGTGGGAAAATCAGGTTGAATTCCTTGCCTTGAAAGGCCAAGGCACCCTTGAAGCCATCCGGCATCATGATGGGCCGCAGAAGCCAGGAACATCCCCTCCGCGGATTTTCCGGCAAGGAAAATACGACCTCCTCCCCACGCAAATACGCGTCGAAGGAGTCCAGGGACTCCGCCAAGCCCGCCCCCACCGCCTTGAGGTAAGCCTCCTTGAGTGTCCAGCATTGGTAAAAGGCTGGGGTGCGTTCTTCGGGTTCAAGGGTGGAAAACCAGTCGCGCTCTCCCCGGGAAAAATATTGGGAAACCAGGCTGGTCAGAAGTGGATCCTCCCTTTCCTCTTCCAGATCAACGCCCACGTCGCTTCCTATCGCGAAAGCCAGTAGGGCTTTGTCCCCGGAATGGGAAAGGTTGAAGCGGAGGTCCTGGGGCCGGGGGGTCTCCTGCCAGAAGGGCAGTTCCTGGAGCCCCAACATAGGTTTTCCGCCTTTTGCTTTGGCAAAGCGAAGCCGGCTCGTGGGAATGGAGAGGTACCGAGACAGCAACAGGTTCAGGATGCCGTGCGCGGCAACAAAGCGCCGTCGGTGCACTTGAAAGCGCATTCCGCGTGCCCTGTCCCTCTCCTCGTCAGTGAGGTTCCAGGCCAGCGCGCGCAAGGCGGATTCCGGAAGGTCCAGGTCGAGATGAAAGAGATGCACTTCATCCGGAAGGATGGGAGGCATGGAATTCAAAAGTTTGTTGTCCAAAAAAATCCCGGAAAGTCCCGGCACGGATTCCTCCATGAAAAGGTTGGGAGCCGAAGCTGGCATCAAGCCACCGCAGACAGGGATCCCGGAAAAAGGGTTCCCAGGGGATCGGGCCAGCGAACCTGTTCGGCTTCCTGGAAGCACTCCTCGATCTTGGCGGCCAGGGCGGGGACCTTCTCCCGGCCGAGGATGTTGTAGTGGTCCCCGGCCAGGCCATGCACGCGCAGACCCTTTCCGGCAAGCTCTTCCCAGCCCCGCATGGCCTGCCACCGGGTCGCCAAGGGCGTGCGTTCGGCCAGGAAAAGGTCCACCGGGCCCTGGTAGCGGCCGGCCTTGTATTGGCTGATGGCCTTCAGGTGGGCTTTGAAGACCCGCAACAGGGCCTGGCGTTCCCCGGCGGGCAGTCCTTCCAGGCTGGAATTGGTTTCCGTGGAGGGAACAGCCGGGTTTAAGGCCACCTGCCACAATGCCTCGGCGTCCTGGCGGAAAAGGCCGGCCAGCGCGAATTCGTCGTTTTGCGGCACGTCCATGCCCCAGAACACGGGCAGGTAGGAGTCGATGAGCACCAGGTCGGCCACCGACTGGCCCCGCAACAGCATCTGCCTGGCCATCTCATAGGCCACCAGTCCTCCCATGGACCAGCCGCCAAGGAGGTAGGGCCCCTGGGGCTGCACCTTCTGGACCACGTCCAGGTAACGCGAGGTCATGGCCTCGATGCGTTCCAGGGGGGCGCCACCTCGCACTCCCGGAGCCTCCAGCCCCAGGAAGGGCTGGCTGCTGCCCAGGGCCCGGGAAAGCTCGTGGTAGCAGAACACCGTGCCTCCCACCGGGTGCACGCAGAAGAAGGGCCGCTTGAGGCCCTTTGTCTGAATCTTCACCAGAGGTCCCTCGTCCTGGTGTACGGGCTTTTCCGGTCCGGCCTGGTCGATCGAATCGGCCAAGGCCCGGATGGTCGGCGCGCGGAAGAAATCAGAGAGATTGAGATGGAAGTTCAATTCCGCCTTCAGGCGGGAGGCCAGTTGCACGGCCAGCAGGGAATGCCCGCCCAGGTCGAAAAAGTCGTCTTCGATCCCGATAGGGCTTGTCTGAAGCACTTGCTGCCAGATCTCGGTCAAACGGCCTTCGGTCGGAGTTTTGCCGGAAAGCGGATCATCCCCGCTTTGGCCCTCGGCGAACGCGTTCTTTGCCGTCGTGGCCAGGCCCAGCCGATCAATTTTTCCGCTTGAATTGAGCGGAAGAGAGGGGAGAACCAGAAATCGCGCTGGAATCATGAATTCCGGAAGCTGTTTCTTGAGCTGGCTCCTTAAATGGTCCGCCTTGAAGCCTTTGTCGCCTTTCAGGGTGAGAAAGGCGATCAGTTTCTTGAGGCCGAGCGACGTGGACACGGCCAGCACCACTGCTTCCTGGATCATAGGGTTCCCGGCGAGGGCCGCTTCGATTTCCCCCAGTTCGATCCTGAAGCCGCGGACTTTCACCTGGGTGTCCAGGCGTCCGAGAAATTGGAGTTTGCCGTCGGGCTGCCACATCGCGGAATCCCCGGTCTTGTAAAGACGGCTGGTTCCGGTAAGGTCAAAGGGGTTTGGAACAAAGCGCTCCACGGTGAGGTCGTCCCTGCGCCAGTACTTGGTGGCAGTTCCAACTCCGCCAACGTAAAGTTCGCCGGGAACATTGACGGGGCAGGGATGGTGGTGTGGGTCGAGAACATATACCTGCGTGTTGGAAATGGGCTTTCCAATCGGAATGGAAAGTTCCGGCCCGGATCCGTCGGTGGCTTCATAGGTTGCCACCACGGTCGCCTCGGTGGGCCCATAAAGATTGATGACCTTCTTGCCTCCCCTTGCCCGCACGACCTTGCGCAGGCAAGTCGCGTCGAGGACATCCCCTCCGACAAACAGTTGTTCGATGGACTCGAAGCATTCCGGGGTGGAGGAGGCGTGCTGGTTGAACAACCCCGTGGGGATCAGAGCCACGGTAATCCGGTTTTCGGCCACCGCCTTTCGGTACGCGAGGGGGGAAAGGACGGTCTCCTTCGGGAGAATGGCCAATTTCGCCCCGTTTGCCAACGCGGACCAGATCTCAAACGTGCAGGCGTCAAATGAGAAGGTGGACCCTTGGGCGACCGCGTCCTGGGGGGATATTTTCAGGTAGTTGGTATTGGTGACAAGGCGCACAATCCCACGGTGGGCGATACAAACGCCCTTGGGATTTCCCGTGGAACCGGACGTGTACATCACATAAGCCAGGTTTTCCGGCTTCACCGCGGTCAGGGGGTCGTCCTGGCCGTAGTGCGAAATCTCGGGCCAGTCCGAATCCAGAAAGACCGTCTCGGCGCCGTGGCGGGGCAGCCGGTCTTCCAGGTCGCGGGTGGTCAGCAGCACCGGCACGGCCGAGTCCTGGAGCATGAAGGCCAGCCGGTCGGCGGGATAAGAGGGGTCGAGGGGCACGTAGGCGCCGCCGGCCTTCAGCACGGCCAGCACGGCCACGACCATGTTGAAGGACCTTTCCAGGCAGATGCCCACCAGGGTTTCCGGCCGGACCCCCATGCCGATGAGGGCGTTGGCCAGCTGGTTGGCGCGGCGGTTGAGTTCCCCGTAGGCCATGCTTTCCCCTTCGAAGGCCAGGGCCTGGGCCCCGGGGCGGCGGCGGGCCTGGGCTTCGAAGAGCTGGTGGGCGCAGAGATGGCGCGGGAAATCGGTGGCCGTGTCGTTCCAGGTCCGCAGGAGCGTCCCGCGCTCGTCCTCGTCCAGCAGGTTCAGGCGCGACAGCGGAACCTCCGGGCCGGCCAGGGCCGATTCCAGAAGGTTCCTCAGGTGTTTGAGCATGCGCCGGGCGCTGGCGCCTTCGTACAGCCGCGAATCGTAGTGCAGGGTCAGGCGGAGTTCCGGGCCGCTTTCATAGGCCACCAGGGTGAGGTCGAATCCGGCGGTGCGCTGGGGCAGGTTGAGCGATTCCAGGTCCAGTCCGGCCCAGTCCAGCCGGGCGCCGGGCTCCATCAGGAAGCGGGTCAGGCCCTGTTCGTGGTCCAGGGGGGCCTTTTCGTAGGCGAACATGGCCTGGAAAAGCGGCTGGCGGCCCGATTCGCGGCGCAACTTGAGCCTCTCCACCAGCAGGCCCAGGGGCAGGTCCTGATGTTCCAGGGCTTCCAGGGCGCGCCGGCGGGTGCGGTCCAGGAAGCCGGAGAATCCCGGATCGCCGGAAAGGTCGGCGCGGTACACCAGCGGGTTGACGAAGTAGCCCATGGTGCCGGCCCACTTTGCCCGGCCCCGGCCCGAGCTGGGTGAACCCACCAGGATGTCGTCCTGCCCGGTGTAGCGGGACAGCAGGGCCTGGAAGGCGGCCAGCAGGGACATGTGCAGGGTGGCTCCCCGGGCGGCCGCGAAGGACCTGAGGCCCTCCAGCAGGCCCGCTTCCAGGGCCAGGGATTCATGCGCCGCCCGAGGCTCGCCGGCGCACGCCGACCTGGGCCGGTCGGTCGCCAGGTTCAGCACGGGCAGCTCGCCCTCCAGGCGCGACTTCCAGTAGGCCCAGTGGGCCTCCAGCGAACCGTCCCGCAGGGCGCGTTCCTCCTCCAGGCAGGCTTCGGTGAAGTCCGGCCCCGGCAGGGAGGGCATTGCGGGCGCGCCGGAGGCGAAGGCCTGGTACAGGTCGCGCCATTCGCGCATCCACAGCGAGAAGGACCACAGGTCGAAGATGATGTGGTGGAAGCCCAGGGCCAGGACATGCCCCCCTTCGCGGAGCTTGAAAAGGCGGACGCGGAAAAGGGGCCCTTTTTCCAGGTCAAAGGGCCGGTCCTCCTCGGCGCGCAGGCGCGCCGAAAGCCCGGCTTCCGAAAGGGCCGAGGCGTCCTCCTCTTCGAAATCCGGGCCCGAGGCGTCCCGGATCCTCTGCGCGGGGCCCCCGGGGCCCTCGGGGAAGGCGGCGCGCAGCGCCGCGTGGCGCCGGCACAGCTCCTCCATGGAGGCGCGCAGGGCCGCCACGTCCAGC
>JAJYGY010000007.1:5652-6003 GCA_021790555.1 bacterium | reverse complement strand
GAGCTGTTGGGCTGGTTGACGATCGCCTTGCCCGAGGATCCTGCGATGCGCCTGATGTCGCTCATGGCCAGCCCTGAAAAAATGTTCGAGATCGTGGGGGAAGGATAGCCTGTCGTCACCGGCTGGTTATTGCAGTAGAGGCACTTGACCTGGCCTCCGCCGCTCCAGCTGGTTCCAGAAACCGTGGCGATGTCGGAGGTATTAGTGGCGTTGACGAACCCCCAGTTGTTGACCGTGACGTTGCTGGCCTTGTTCACCTGGATGGTCGCGGGCGCTCCCTTGTAGGGAACGCCAATGATTTCGCAATAGTAGCTGGCCTGGCCGAGCAGCAGGGGTTTTCCGTTCCATACC
>JAJYGY010000007.1:0-5642 GCA_021790555.1 bacterium | reverse complement strand
GACTGGTACACATATCCCATGGAGGTGATGCCCCAGATCTCGCCGGATCCATAGGGGGCCTGGGTTTTTTGGTCCGAAAGGTCGTGCACGGCAAGGGGATCCGGCGACGACAGTCCGGCCGTGCAGGTGAGGCATTTGGGCGGAGGTCCGTCCGGCTGCATCTGGCGTTTCACCACCCAGCGGCCCCATATTTGTTCGGGGGAGCCGCTGCCGCTGATCTGCACGGTCTCCACAATGGCCGACGCCACGGTCTGGGCGGATCCGTCCAGCCAGTATTTGCTGGGCACCAGGCTGTCCCCCCCATTGCTGACGTCCATGGCCGGGGTGAGGGAGGTGGCGCTGTTGAGGGAGTTGGGGTCGTATTTGGGGTCGAAAGCCGCGTCTGGGAAGACCCATGGGCTGGTCGGGAAGTTGGTCAGGTTCACCGTGCCCTGGCGTTGGAACCAGGCTTGGGCGTCGGTGAAACCTGCCTGGGCGATGGAAAGCGCGGTTTGTTGGTACTGACGTCTTGCCACGTCTTCGTGACTGGCGTAATAAATGTGCAGTACTACGTAATAAAGGGTGGCCATCATGGCCAGAAGGGAAATGAGAAGCCCGACAGTAATCTGGCCCCTTTCATCCCCGGGCTTCCTGCCCCTGGTTTTTTTAGGCGCGACGCGCATGGCCTGTCCCCGCTGAAAGTGGCCTTTCATTAGGGATTATACGGGTACAGGCGTCAGCTGTGACAGTTATTTTGCGAAATAATAAGAATGGGTCCTCCAAGATTTTTTCAATAAAAACCAGCATAATCCGTGATTGGTTACAACCGGAGCTCCACCCCCACGGCCGTATAGGCGCCACTCAAGGGCATGGAAGGCGAGCTGCCGTCCGGCAGGGTGTAGGTGCTGTAACCCGTGCTGCTTTTCGAGTCCGCGTAGGTCAGGACGTCCGGAAGGCCGAGGAAGCGCAGGCGTTCCTTCATGTACAGGCCCAGGGATGGGGTGAAATACCATTCCGCGCCCAGGGCCACCTCTCCGCCGATTCCGTCGCTTTGGAAGTTGACCGTGGAGGGAACCTTGTAACCCTGGCTGGTGAGGGTTCCGTAGCCGAAGCCGATAAGCAGGGAAGGCTCGAACGACAAATATAGCTCACCGGGCACCACGCCATACTGGACCGATCCGTAGACCGAAAGGATGTTGTAGCCCAGCTTCAGGTCCGCCTGCTGGCCGCCATAATTGACGGTGCTTTCCCAGAGGGCCGGATAGCTGCCCATGTAGAATCCCAGGCCGCTGCCGAAGCGCCAGTCGTCCTTGTCGTTGCTGACGGACACGCCGGCCTGGGCCTGGAAACCGCCGTCGCCAATGGTGTCGTTTCCGGCGGGTCCGTCCGGGTTTCCGAAAAGGTCCACCGGGCCGAAGTAGTCGTTGTACCAGGTGCTGACCTTGTCATAGGTCAGGGAACCGGCCCCGGGCAGGGTAACCCATTCGAGATTGAAGTCGAAAAACAGCTGCCGGTGCTTCCTGGGTGCCGCCTGGGCCTCCCCGGAAGACGTGGTCTGGCTTTCCGCTTCGGGGGGCGCGGCCTTGAGCGCGGCTGCCAGGCAGAAGCTTGGGCTGGCGGCCAGGCAAAGAACGCCCAGCAGGACTGGGGCGCGCGAATAGAACGGTTTCATGACCTCCCTCCGAGGTTGGAATGTCCCCCAAAAGCGGGATTGGTTGTGTCCATGTAAATTTTGATGGAGATCAAAAAGTTTAATATAGATGAAATATTATCATCCGGTTCAAAATCGGTCCAGTCAGTCTTAAAAAAAAGGATATCCACCAAATTCCCCATGCTTTAGGGAATCGTGAATCAGAGGGAGGGGGAAAACAGGGCCGGGTCGATCTGCCGGTGAAAAGAAGGTCCTTCCGTCCGTCCGGAAACCTTTTCCCTTGTGAATCCCGCCGGTCGGGGGCATGATAGCGCGTCTGTCCAAATTCACGTCCGTGTTCGAGGTTGGGAAGCGTGGCTTCGCCCTTCCCGACCCCGGACAAAACCGCAAGGGAAGCCAGTGACCTTTCAGGAATTCGATCTCGATCCCCGACTCAACCAGAACCTCGCCGCGGCCGGCTATGTCCAGCCCACGCCCATCCAGGCGGCCTCCATCCCGCTCCTGATGGAAGGCAGGGACCTCATCGGCACGGCCCAGACCGGCACGGGCAAGACGGCCGCCTTCGTGCTGCCCATCCTGCAGGCCATCCTGAGCGGCCCGTCGCGGCCCCCCACTCCGGGGACCATGCGGGCCCTGGTGGTGGCGCCCACGCGTGAGCTGGCCGACCAGATCCACCAGACCGTGCTGAAGCTGGGGCGCAACACCGGCATCCGCTCGGCCACGGTCTACGGCGGCGTGGGCATGGGCCCGCAGGAGAAGGCCCTGGCCTCCGGCGTGGAGATCATCGTGGCCTGTCCCGGGCGCCTGCTGGACCACCTGGGCCAGGGGACCGCCAGCCTCAAGGGGGTGGAATTCCTGGTGCTGGACGAGGCCGACCGCATGCTGGACATGGGCTTTTTGCCCGACATCCGCCGCATTTTGGACAAGGTTCCGCCCCAGCGCCAGACCATGCTGTTTTCGGCCACCTTCGCGCCCGAACTCAACCGCCTCATTTCCCACGCCCTGCGCGACCCCAAGCGCGTCGACGTCGGCATCGAGGCCCCGGCCAGCACGGTGGCGCACGCCCTGTATCCGGTGGCCCGCCACCTGAAGACCACGCTGCTGCTGAAGATCCTGGAAGGGCTGCACGGGGGCTCCGTCCTGGTCTTCACCCGCACCAAGCACCGCGCCAACCGCCTGGCCGAGCGCATCCAGCGCGCCGGGCACGGGGCGGGCATCCTGCATTCCAACAAGTCGCAGAACCAGCGCCAGCAGGCCCTGGAGGGCTTCCGGTCCGGGCGCCACCGGGTTCTGGTGGCCACCGACATCGCCGCCCGCGGCATCGACATCGCCAGCATCACCCACGTCATCAACTTCGACATCCCCGACAGTTCCACCACCTATATCCACCGCATCGGCCGCACCGGCCGGGCCGAGCGCAACGGCGACGCCATCACCCTGATCACCGACGAGGACAACGCGGCGGTGAGGGACATCGAGCGCGCCCTGGGCAAACCCATCGAGCGCCGGCAGGCCGAGGGCTTCGACTACAAGGCCCCCGTCCAGGAGGAGCTGAGCGGGCGCCTGTTCCGGCCCGAGGCCCGCGGGGAATCCGCCGCCGAGGACGAGGGCGAGGCCGGCGGGGCCGGTTCGTCCGGCTCCGCGGGGGCGAAAAAGCGCCGCCGCCGGCGAGGGGGACGCGGCCGGTCCGGGAGGCCGGAAGGCTCCCGGGCGGCGGCCCAAGGGGAACACGCGGGGGACTCCCAGGCCGGGCGCGACACCCACCGGCAGCGCGAAGCCCAGCCGGCCCACGGCGGGCATTCCGGGCAGGGCAGGCCGGCGCGCGAGCAGTCGCACCGCGCCCCGCGGGAGGCCCGCGACCGGGCGCCCCAGGAAGGCGCGCGCCATCCGCAGGAAGGTGCCGCCCGGGCGGCCCACGACCGGCCTTCCGCGCAGGCTGGCCAGGGACGCGGGCGCCACCGGGAAGGCGGGCGCGAGGGCTCCCGCGGGCGGGAAGGGTCCCGCGACAAGGGGCGGAGGAGCGAAGCCTCCAAGAATTCGGCGCCTTCGGGTTTCCGTTTCGTGCTGCGCGGCCCCAGCGGGGGAAAGAATTAGCTGAAAACTGGTTCCAGGGCGCGAATCGGCGGTTTGGCGGGGAGGCGGGACGTGGAGCCCAGGCTGGAATTCGTGGAGCGGCGCGGAAGCGAACGCCTGCTTTCCGAACTGAAGGTGGAAGTGAAGGAAGTCGGGCCGGAGGAGGTGGCCCGGCTCCTGCAGGACAAGACCTACCTGGACCTCTCCAAGCCGGAAGGGTCCGCCCCCCGCGCGGTCAAGGGGGCCTTCTTCCTTTTCGCCCAGAACATCTCGGTGGGCGGGCTGAGCATCCTCAGCGACGTTGAAATCAGGCCGGAGACCGTGCTTGCCCTGGCCGTGCACCTGCCCGAGGCGCCCCTTCCCCTGCACACCCTGGCGATGGTCATCTGGTCCAACCCGGTGCCGGGCGGCAAGCACGAAGCCGGCCTCAGGTTCCTTGGCATCCACAAGGAGGACGTGGCCAAGGTGGACCGCTACATCCTGATGCAGAAGCGCGCCGAGCAGGCCAGGCGCAACCAGTAGCCTCCCTCCCGTCCCCCATCCCTATTGGGCCGTGGGCGTCACCAGCACCGGTCCGGAATCGCTGTTGTCGTCGTGGTCGTAAAGGGCTGCCCGGATCTCCTCCGGGTCCCGTCCCCCCCAGGAATTGAAGCGCGCGTCGACCGTCCTCATCGAATAATTCATGATGTCATATTCCCGGTTGGCCGCGAAGGTGCAGGCCCGTGGGATGGCCCGCGAGAAGTCGCGCAGGTAGAGCCCGTCGCGGTTGCCCGTCACCAGGTTGTGGTCGAAGGCGCCCAGGTCGGAGGAGGCCGTCAGCACCTCCACCGCCGTGTCGGCGTCGCGCAGCTCGCAGTAGGAGATCTGGGGGGCCGAAAGAAAGCCCACCTGGATGGGGGCGTCGGTGAAGCGGCAGCGCGAGAAGGTGGGCGAGGAGGCCGTCAGGATCACCGAGCCCCCGGCCACGCGCGCGTATTCCAGGCGGCAGTCGGGATCCGAACCCGCGTCGAAGATGAGGCTGCCCCAGGAGGCCTGGGGGCGCCGCCCGTCCGACCCGCTTGGGCCGTCGAAGACCACCGGCCGCGAGGCCGTGCCCACGGCCCACAGCTTCCCCTGCACCACCAGGTTGGCCAGGCCCGAGCGCAGCGAGGTGGTGTCCGCGCGGAAGCTGGCGCCGGGCGCCGAGGGCAGGAAGCGCAGCTCCACGCCGGGCTCGACGTACAGGGTGACCCCGCGCCGGCCGACCAGGTCGCCGCTGACCAGGTAGGGGCTGTGGGAGGCGTCCCAGACCTCGTCGCCGCCCAGCAGGCCGGAAACCCGGGTCCCCCCCTTCTGCGGCGCGGCCCTGGGCGCGGGCGCCGGGGAAGGCCCGCCCTGGCCGGGCCCCAGGCTCTTCAGCAGGGTGCCGAAGGCCAGGCTCAGGGTGAAGCGCTGGGTGAAGCCGAGGTCGCCGAAGGGGGCGTAGGCGTAGTCGAAGCTGGCCCCCCAGCGCCGGAAGCCGGCCCCCAGGGCCAGGTTGCCCAGGTCGGTGTTGAACCGGTAGCCCACGCGGAAGGCCAGGGTGCGCAGGTATTCGTACTCGCCGGCCAGGATGGGCACCACCGGGTCGGTGTTGTTCCAGGGCCGCTCCACCTCGGCCGACCAGGCCAGCCGGTTCTCCGGGGTGTCCACCAGGCCGCCTTCAAACCCGATGCGCAGCATGGTGGGCAGGGGATCGGCCACCTGGTCGTAGGCGCTTTCCCTGCCCAGGTTCTGCAGGGCGATGCCCAGCACCACGCTGTCGGTGATGAGGCTCTGCATGCCCAGGTCCACTGCGAAACCGCGGCTCTGGAAGTCCTGCAGGCGGCTGGTGAAACCCTTCAACCCCAGGCCCGCGGCGAACCGGTCGCTGAGGGCCAGGCCGTAGTCGGCCCCCAGCACCAGGTCGTAGTTGGCGATG
>JAJYGY010000272.1 GCA_021790555.1 bacterium | reverse complement strand
CTTTCTGGGCCTGGGGCGCCGCGCCGGCGCGGTGCTGTTCGCCCTGATCCTGGTGCCGGCCTTCGTGTTCTTCTCCTACCGCAGCGCCTACGCGCTTTTCGTCGGCCGCAAGGACCTGGCCTACGACCTTTCCCCCACGCTCATCGGCATCGAGGCGGGCAAGAAGTCGGGGCAGAACTACGACGCCGTCTTCTGGGGCACGGGCTACGCCTCCTCCCATCCGCCCCTGATCCTCTTCCGCAAGAGCACCCCCATGCGGAACTACTACAACCTGGCCGAATCCCTGCCCCTCACCGATCCGGACCACCACAACTACCTGCTGTTCCTGGGTGACGACTACCAGGACGCCCTGGGATACGTGCGGGACCTCTATCCGGCCGCCGCGGTGAAGGGGCTGAAGGACCCGCGCAACGGTTCCGACCTGATCCAGGAGATCAACGTGACCACCAAGGACCAGGAGGCGATCGAGGGCCTGGACGCCCAGGTGGAAGACGGGGACGGCGCCCGGCGGACCGTGGACAACTGCGCCCCCCAGTACCCCAGCTCCCTCATTCCCCGGGCCAGGTTCATCCGCTGGACCGGAAGCGTCTACATCCCGGGCTACGGCAGCTACTCCTTCGGCTCCACCGGCAGGGCCGACCTGAAGGTCCTGGTGGACGGCAGGGTGGTCACGAGCCTGAAGGCCGGCCACGGAAGCCAGCGCGCCCTGCCCCTGGCCAAGGGACTTCACCGCATCGAGGTGGACTACCGGCCCTCGCCCCAGGACCCTCCCTTCGCCCTGACCTGGAGCGGGTCCCCCATCCACCCCGTGTACCTGTTCGACCTGACAACCTTCCTGGGGGGGCCCATCCCCAAGACCTCCCTTTTCACCATCGCCCAGCCGGAAGGCTTCTACGCCCAGTATTTCAGGGGACCCGACTGGACCGGAGAAACCATGGCCTCCATGGTCGAGCCGGTGGTGCTTTCCCACTGGCTGGACAACCCCTTCAACCCGCCCTGGTCGTGCGTCTGGCACGCCCGCCTGCGCGTGGACGAGGACGGCATCTACCACTTCCTGTCCTCCGGCGGCGACTTCACCCAGGTGCTGGTGGACGGCAAGGTGGCCTTCCAGTCCGGCGCCTATCCCGCGCCGAAACAGCCCAGCCAGCGGCCGGAGCCGAACCTCTACCTGAAAAAGGGATGGCACGACCTGAAGCTGAAGTACTCCACCCACGGCAATCCGTGGATGGAACTGGAATGGGCCCCTCCCAACAAGAGCCCGAGGCTGCTGATGGGAGACCGGCTGGTCCCCGCCATGCCCTGACGGCCGCCCCTTCCCGGGCCGCGGAAAAACAACGGAGTTCGAGGCGATGCGCAAGCCCTCCCCGAAAAAGCCCCGGCCGAAATCCGCCCGGATGAAGAAAGCCTCCCTGCCGCCCGCACCTTCCGCCGCCCCCCCCGCCGGGGCGCCCCGGGCCAGATGGATCCTGGCCGGGTGGAGCCTGGCGGTCTTCCTGCTGCTGCAGTACCTCTACCTGGCACGCCTCGAGGCGATGAACATCGCCGTGGTGGGAGGCATCACCTTCATCTGTTTCGCCTTCCTCGCCTTCGGCGGACGCGCCTGGATCACCAGGCGCGTGGAGACCCTGTCCACGGACCGCCTGCTCCTTTCCGGGCTCCTGCCCCTGATCGCCGTCTTCGCCGTCTGCCGGTCCGGCTCGCGCGACAACGTGAAGGATTCCACCATGGCGGCCTACGCCCTGGTCAACCTGCTGTGGGCCTACGCCGTGATGGGGCCGCGCTGGGACAGGGACTGGAGATCGGCCTCGTCCGTCTTCCTGCCCCCGCCGCGCGAGGACCTGGCGGCGCCCCGGAAATGGGCCTGGGTGCTGGGCCTGTCGGCCCTGCTCGCCGCCGGGGTGCTGGCGGCCCGCAGGTTCGCCTTCTCCCACCTGGTGAGCGCCCTTCCCTCCAACGCCATCTTCATGTTCTTCTATTCGCGCGCCAAGGGGGTCGAATCCTTCCCGGCCGGCCTGTTCACGGACTACGGCAAGCTGGCCGTTCCGGGCGCCTGCCTGGCGGCCTTCCTGATCCTGGCCTATTTCCTGGTTTCCCGGGAGGCCCGGACCTTCCGGCGGGGCTGGATGGCCTTCCTCTGCGCCGCGGCCTTCGTCGGCAAGTTCACCATCGCCTCCCTTTCCGTGCTGGGGATCCAGACCCTCTCCACCAAGATCGCCAGCGTCCACACGGCCTACTACAACCTGGCCTCGCGCATCGACCAGATGGGCATGCTGGACTTCATGCGCCGTTTCAACGAGATCCGGATCGTCCTGCTCACCCACGGCGAGACCCACCCCTTCGGCCCGGAAATCCTCTACTGGCTGTTCATCCGGCTGCTGGGCCACCGCCCGGACCTCATCGCCTACCTGATGATGTTGCTGTGCAGCCTGACGGTCATTCCCGTCTTCAAGACAGCCGAGGACTATTTCGGCGACTCCCGGGCCGGCTTCGCCGCCGCCGCCCTTTACCTCACCAGCCCGATCAGCCTCATCCTTTCCGGGGCGGGCATCGACGGCCTGGTCTGCCTGTTCTTCGCCGTCATCCTGTACCTGTGCCAGTCGGCCGCCCTGCGCCGCGACTGGCGCCCGGCCCTGGCGGCCGGCGTGGCCTTCTTCCTCTGCAGCCTCCTGACGGTGGGGGTGGTGATCTTCGGCCTGTTCTGCGTGCTCTGGATGGTCTTCCTGGGCCAGCGGCGGGCCCAGGGGCCCGCCGACTGGCTGGGTCAGGCGGCGCTCCAGTCGCTGGCCTTCGGCGGGACCGTCCTGCTCCTGCACGGCCTCCTCTACCTGGTGCTGGGAGGGCAATTCAGCTACCTGCAGCTGCTGCTCACCTGCGCCCAGTTCCAGGGGGGCATGTCCACGGTGCGCCCCTATTCCGTGTGGATGTGGCTCAACGGCATCCTCTACGCCGGATACGCCGGGCTGCCCCTGGTGGCCATCCTGTTCCTGCGCCTCACCCGCCAGTCCTGGAAGCTCTCGGCCCGGGACGGCCTGCTTTGGCTTTCGGCCTCCTTCCTGCTCACCATCCTCTTCACCTCCCTGGGCAACGCCGAGGTCCAGAGGATTTTCGTGTACGCCATCCTCTTTTTCGCGCTTCCCGCCGCGGCCTATTTCCTGGAAGATCGGGAGGGACGGACGCGCCTCAACACCCCCCTGCTGACGGCGGTGCTGGCGCTCAATTTCATCAATGCCGTGGTGCTTGAGATGTTCGTGCAGGACTACTGGTGAAGGGAGGGACCAGGATCGTGGCAACCGGAGGAAATGCCAGGAAGTTTTACGACGAATACCACCGCAAGTCCCACCGCGAGGGCGACGAGGTGGTCACCACGCGCGAGAGCCTGGCCTTCGGCCGCCAGGCCCTGGGCCTGCTGGAACCGCGCGAGGGGGACCGGTTCCTGGACCTCTCCTGCGGCCAGGGCCTGTACCTGAAGCTCTTCCACCACCTGCGCCCGGGCCTTCAATACCACGGCCTGGACCTTTCCAGGGTGGCCGTGGACGCGGCGCGCCGCCGGGTGCCCCAGGCCCGCCTGCGCGTGGGCGACGCCATGGCCACGGGCTATCCTTCCCGCCATTTCGACAGGATCACCTGCCTGGGCTCCCTGGAGCACTACCCGGACCCGGCCCGCGGCCTGAAGGAGATCCACCGCCTCCTCAAGGACGGGGGGAGGGCCCTGGTCTACGTCCCCAACCTGTTCTTCCTGGGCTACATGTACCTGGTGCTGCGCACCGGGGAGACCCCCCACGAGGCCGAGCAGAACCAGTACGAGCGGCTGGAGACCCGGCAGGGCTGGGAGGACCTCATCCACGGTGCCGGATTCCGCGTGCTCGCCGTCCGCAAGCACAACGACATGACCTACACGCGCCGCATCCCGGACTGGACCAAGCCCCTCTACCGCCTCCTCGTCCAGCCCTTCATCCCGCTCAACTGGTCCTACTGCTTCTCCTTCCTGCTCGAGAAGGAAACCGGGAGCCGGGCCCGCTCGGGAGGCGGCCGCCCATGAGACCCTCCTCTCGCCGGGGCGGCGAATCCGTCCTGCTGGTGGTGGTCAACACCCAGAAGACCGACCTGACCCTGGCCCTCCTCAAGAACCTCTCGGGCCTGAAGGGTATGGACAAGGTGAAGGTGCTGGTGGTGGACAACCAGTCCACGCCCCGGACCCGCGCCGAGCTGCGCCGGGGCTTCCGGCTCCACCCGCGCCTGAGGACGCGCCTGGTGGCTTCGCCCGAGAACCTGGGCTACTTCGGCGCCTTCCGCCGCGGGGTCCGGGCCGAAAAGGGCCGCCAGTACCGCTGGACCATCATTTCCAACGACGACATCGCCATTCCGGACAGGGACTTTTTCGTCAGGCTCCAGAGCTACGACCCGGGCTTCGCCGGGGTCCTTGGGCCGGACATCCTTTCCGAGGAGACCGGGGTCCACCAGAACCCCTTCCGTGAAGCCCGGTTCAGCCCCCGGCAGATGCTCTTCTACCGGGCCATGCATGCTTCGTTCGCCGTGGCCAGGGCCCTGGCCTGGGTTTCGCGGCGCCTCCACGGCCTGAAGGGCCGGACGGGCGCGGGAGGCCGTCCCGCGCCCGCGCCCTCGGGGCCGCGCAGGGTCTATGCCGTGCACGGGGCCTTCATGATCTTCGGCAGGGATTATTTCGACAAGGGAGGGATCATCGACGCCAACTACTTCATGTACGGGGAGGAGAACACCGTGTCCGAGGCCGCCCACCGGCTTTCGGTGGACGTGGTCTTCGATCCCCGCCTGAAGGTGATCCACCAGGAGCACGGCACGCTCGGAAAGGCCTTCACCCGGAAGACGTTCGACCGACAGAAGGAGGCCTTCCGCTATTTCAGCAAACACTACTTCTTTTCCGGCTTGGACACCGAGTCGTTCAAGAAGCAACTGGGGAGGCTGGCATGAGGGCACTGGTCACCGGCGCGGCCGGATTCATGGGTTCGCACGTCGCCGAATGGCTGGCCGCGCGCGGGCACGAGATCGTGGGCCTGGACGACCTTTCGGGGGGCTTCGAGGAGAACCTGCCCGCCGGCGTCCGCTTCGAGAAGATGTCGGTGCTGGACCCCCTGGACGGCCTCTTCGCCTCGTTCAAGCCCGAGGTGGTCTATCACCTGGCCGCCTACGCCGCCGAGGGGCTGTCCCACCATATCCCGGTCTTCAACTACCAGAACAACCTGGTGGGCACCGCCAACGTGCTGGCCTCGGCCTACCGTCACGGCACCCGGCACTTCGTCTTCACGTCGTCCATCGCGGCCTACGGGCACCCCCAGGGCGAGGGCGTCTTCGACGAGGAAACCCCCTGCCGGCCCTGCGACCCCTACGGGACGGCCAAGCACGCCTGCGAACTGCACCTGAAGACCTGCCTGGACTACCACGGCGGCCCCACCTACTCCATCTTCCGTCCGCACAACGTCTTCGGGCCAAGGCAGAACATCTCGGACCCCTACCGCAACGTGGTGGGCATCTTCATCAAGAAGGCCATGGAAGGCCAGCCCATGCCGGTCTTCGGGGACGGCAAGCAGACCCGCAGCTTCTCCTACATCTCCACGGTGGCCCGGTGCATCGCCGAGGCCGGCCTCATCCCCCAGGCGGTCAACCGCACCGTCAATATCGGCGGGGACCGGACCATGTCCGTGCACGAACTGGCCCTGGAGATCTCCAAGGCCATGGGCATCCAGCCGTCCATCCAGTGGCTGCCTGCCCGGCACGAGGTGGTGCACGCCCACGCCAGCCACAAGCTGGCCCGCGAGATGTTCCCCCAGGCCTACGCCGAGGAGGTTTCGATCCCCGAGGGCCTGAAGCGGATGATCGATTTCACGCGTGAGCGCCCCGTGCCCGCGGCCACGGAATGCCCCTCGGCCATCGAAATCCCGGACCACCTGCCTCCCAGCTGGGCCGCCCGGCTCGGCTTCGGCGGGCGCTGAGGCACGGGGCCGGCGCATTGACAGCGCGCGGCCCCGACCCTATATTCCACCATGC
>JAJYGY010000389.1 GCA_021790555.1 bacterium | reverse complement strand
CGGCCAGCCCCAGTCCGCGGGCGACGGAAACGGCCACCATGGGCCTGACGGGCACGGCCACGCCGACGCCGTCGGCATCGGCCAGCCCCAGTCCGCGGGCGACGGAAACGGCCACAACGGGCCTGACGGGCACGGCCACGCCGACGCCGTCGACCACGGCCAGCCCCAGTCCGCGGGCGACGGAAACGGCCACCATGGGCCTGACGGGCACGGCCACGCCGACGCCGTCGGCATCGGCCAGCCCCAGTCCGCGGGCGACGGAAACGGCCACCATGGGCCTGACGGGCACGGCCACGCCGACGCCTTCAACCACGGCCAGCCCCACTCCCGCCATTTCCGCGACCACGGACGCGACGGCGGGCACGGTGACTCCCCCGGCAAACCAGGCGGGGCCGGCCGGCGGGGAAAGCGGTGGAGGCCTGGTGGAACAGGTGGTTCCGGTGCCGAACCCGCAGTCCGGACCCTGGCTGGGCCTGGAAGTGCGGCTGCTGGGGCGGACGCAGAGCCTGAGGATAGTGGTGTACGACGAGGCGTTCGTCAAAGTGGCGGAAGGTGTGGTACAATCGGAATGCCGGCAGGGATGGAATCCCCTGAAGGTTTACGCGCCGGGGTTGGACAACGGGCTGTATTACGTCCTGTGCCTGGGACCGGATGGTTTGGCCCAGAGGCAGGGAGGTCCTGCCAAACTCTGGATGGCGCGATGAAGCGGGCGTGCTCGACAAACGGGACGCGGTTTCGTCAAGAGGCACCCAAGGTGGCGCTCGCGGCCGCCTTGGTGTTGTGCTCGGTCCATGCCCAGGCCTTCCTCAAGGGGGTGACTTCGAGCACCTATGGCTCCAGCGACATGGGCAAGATCTTCAACCTGAACGCCGCCTGGACCTACAACTGGGGCGCCACCGAGCCGGCTTCCCCGGGAACCGGCTCGATGGAATACGTGCCCATGGCCTGGAGCGGGGCCTCGGTCAACACGGCCAACGTCAACGCCTGGACCGCCGGGGCCGCCTCGGGCCAGTACAAGGAACTGCTGGGCTTCAACGAGCCGGACCAGTCCGGCCAGGCCAACATGACGCCGGCCCAGGCCATCCGCTACTGGCCGCAGCTTCAGTCCACGGGCCTGGCCCTGGGAAGTCCGGCCTGCTCCTCCCCCTTCGCCACGGGGAACACCGGAAACGGCACCAACTGGCTGCAGGATTTCATGGCCCTGGCCCAGGCCAACGGCTACCGGGTGGACTTCATCTGCTTCCACGCCTACATCGACTGGTCCGGCGGGGCCTCCTCGGCCGCCACCATCCAGAACTGGTGCCAGCAGGTCTATTCCTGGTTCGGCAAGCCCATCTGGATCACCGAAATCGGCACCTGCGAAAGCAGCGCCTACGCCCCCAACTCCCTGGCCGCCGACATGTTCATGCAGGGAGTCTTCCAGATGGTGGGCGGGCTTTCCTACGTCCAGCGGGTGGCCTGGTTCGCGGACAACAGCCTCGCCAACGGGGGCTGCGCCGACACCTCGCTGTACGACGCCAACAACAACCTGACCAGCCTGGGGCAGATCTGGAGGGACAACCCCGTCCAGCCGGTGCCGGGCCGGGTTCAGGCCGAGGACTACGCCAATTATTCCAACCCCAACGACACCACCGGCAATCCGGGCGGCGCCTACCGCGGCGACAACGTGGGGGTGGAGGCCACCCAGGACGCCCCCTCCACGCCGGGAGGGAAGGGCTGGGACGTGGGCTACCTGAACAACGGGGAGTGGCTGGAATATCCCATCCAGGTCGCCTCGGCGGGCAGCTATGACTTCAGCTTCCGGGTGGCCTCCGGGGCGACGGCCGGCCCGCAGGGCCTGCAGATGCTGCTGGACGGGGTCAATTTCGGCCCGGCCGTGGTGGTTCCCAACACGGGCGGCTGGCAGAACTGGACCACGGTGGTGGTTCCGGGACTGAGCCTTCCCGCCGGCCAGCACACCCTGCGGCTGGTCTTCACCGTCACCGGCACCAACGGCGCCTTCAACCTGGACTATTTCGACGTCTCCCCGCACCAGGCCGTTCCGGGCATCGTCCAGGCGGACAACTTCGCCGGCTATTTCGACACCACGGCCGGCAACCAGGGCGCGGTCTACGGCGGTACCTGGCGCGAGAACGACCCCGACCTGCAGCCCTGCACCGACGGAGGGACCGGCTACAGCGTGGGGTGGACGGCGCCCGGCGAATGGCTCGCCTATCCCATCCAGGTGCCCTGGACCAACCCCTACAATTTCAACATCCGGGTGGCCAACGGGTCGGGGACCGCGGCCAGCGTGCAGATGCTGCTGGACGGGACCAATTTCGGCCCGGTGGTCAGCGTGCCTCCCACGGGAGGCTGGGCCAACTGGGTCACCGAATCGGTGGCCGGGCTGACCCTGACCGCGGGCACCCACAGCCTGGGGCTGAGCTTCACGGCGGGAGGCTGCAACTTCAACTACATCGGCCTGGCGGCGCAGGGAACCCCCACCAGCACGCCCAGCCCGACCCCCTACGCCGGCACGCCCACCTCCACCCCCAGCGCCACGCCCAGCCCCACGGCGACCGTCACCCCCGCCGTCAACGCGCATGGGCCCCTGGTGGCCGACTTCGAGAACAACACCGACAACGCCGTCACCTACTGGAACGGCGGCGCGGTGCTGACCAAGGTGGACGCCTATGGAAGTTCCCTGACCCCCAACCCCTGGACGGCCGGTTCGGCCACGGCCGGCGGGGCCTACGGCGCCAGCGCCTATTCGGCCTGCCTTTCCGGGACCCTGGTCCAGTCCGTGGGCACCAACTACCCCTATGCCGACCTGGTGCTGGAGCTGATTCCGGGGGGCTCGGGGGTCGGCGGCCCCGCGGTGGACGTGACCCCCTACTGCCCCAACCGGGCCCTCACCTTCGACTACAGGGCCGGCATGGCCGGGGTGACCTACACCGTGTCGCTGATCACCCCCGGCGTTTCGGACTACGGCTACTACCAGTATTCCTTCTGCCCTTCGGACACCAACTGGCACACCCTGAGCGTCTATTTTCCGGGAAGCCCCAACAGCCCGCAGTTTTTCCAGCCCGCCTGCTTCGCGGCCGTCCCCTTCAACGAGACCCAGATCGGGGCGGTCCAGTTCAGCGTGGCGCCGTCCACCACCGCGTCCGTGCCCTTCAGCCTGTGCCTGGACAACGTCACCTTCGGCGGCGGCTCCTCGGCCCCGCCGCCGCCCCACACCGGCCTGGTGACCGACTTTGAAAGCAACACCAACAACGGCCAGACCTACTGGAACTACGGCCGGGTGCTGACCGCCAAGGACTGCTTCGGTTCCACGCTCAACCCCTATCCCTGGATGTCCGGTTCGGGGTCGGCGCCGGGCAACGGCGGCGGGTTCTGCGGCCGCATCAACGGGGTGCTGGCCCAGTCGGTGGGCACCAATTATCCCTTCTGCCAGCTCAGCCTGGAACTGGTGCCGGGCGGCTCCGGTTACGCGGGGCCCTCCACCGACGTGACGCCCTATTCCCCCGGGCGGGAGCTCACCTTCGACTACGCCTCGGCCGCGCCGGGCACCGGCTACACCGTGACCCTGATCACCCCCTACGTGACCGATTACGGGTACTACCAGTATTCCTTCACCCCCGCGGACACGGCCTGGCACACCCTCACGGTGTACTTTCCCGGGGCCGGCACGCCGGCCTTCGCCCAGCCCGCCTGGGCCGCGGCCCAGACCTTCGACGCGACCCGCGTCGGGGCCGTCAACTTTTCGGTCAACTCGTCGACCACCGGCACGGTGCCCTACGATCTGCGCGTGGACAACGTGAGCTTCGGGGGAGGCTATCCTCCCAGCGCCACGCCCACGCCTTCCCCGACCCCCAGCGCGACGGGGACGGCCACGGCTTCGCCCAGCGGCACGCCCACGGCCAGCCCCACGGCTTCGCCCTCGCCGACCCCCAGCGCGACGGGGACGGCCACGGCCTCGCCCAGCGGCACGCCCACGGCCAGCCCCAGCGGCACCATCAGCCCAAGCTTCACGGCCTCGCCCGTGGTCTCGGCCACGCCCAGCCCCAGCATCTCGCCCACCTTCTCGGCCAGCCCCAGCTTCACCGTCTCGCCCACGGCCACGGCCACCGCCTCGCCTTCCGGGACGGCCACGGCCTCGCCCACGGCTTCGGCTTCGTGGACCCCTTCGGCCACGGCCAGCCCCACGGGCACCGCGTCGCAATCGCCCACGGCCTCCCCGTCCCCCAGCCGGACGGCCAGCTTTTCGGCGACCCCCACGGACAGCGCCTCGGCCACGCCCTCGCTTTCGCCCAGCGCCAGCGCCTCCGTCACGCCCACCCAAACCGCCCCTCCCTCGCCGACCGCCAGCCCCTCGGCCACGGCCAGCCCCAGCCCAGGCCCGACGCCCAGCGTCACTCCCAGCCCCACGGCCGGGCCCCCGGCCGCGCCGGCGGGCCAGGGCGGCGGCAGGGTGGTTGGGCTGGTCCCGGTTCCCAACCCCCAGCCCGGTCCCTGGCTGGGGGTGGACGTCCTGCTTTCGGCCCCCGCCGGGGCCATCACCCTGCAAATCTACGACAAGGCCCTGGTGCTCCTGGGAAGCTTCACGCTCAGCGGGAACTTTCACCAGGGCTGGAACCCCGTGACCGTGGACGCCCCCGGGCTGCCGGTGGGGCTCTACTACCTTGCCTGCGCCGGCACCGACGGCCTTCCCCAGCGCGACGGCGGGCTCGCCAAGCTCTGGGTGCTGAGATGAGGCCCGGCGCCGTCCTGCTGGCGGGGCTGTGCCTGGCGGCCGCGCTTCTCCCGGCCCGCGGGACCCGCGCCGCCTGCAACGCCAGCACGGCGACCATCAGCAGCGCGGCCCTCTTCGTCAGCGCCGACGATTCGGTCGGGGTCACCATCAACGGCAATTTCCTGGTGCAGACCAACGACTACGCCTACACCCGGGTCTGGTTCTACCCGGTGCCGGCGGGCTGGCTCAACACCGGAGCCAACACCATCGCCTTCACCGTGTTCGACTACCACGCCGGGAGCGGCGGCGCCACCTACAAGCTGGTGATCAACTTCAGCGACGGCAGCCAGCAGGTCATCACCAGCGACCCCACGCAGAACCCCATCCAGTACTATTTCGACGGCTACAACACGCCCGGGCCGCCCGTCTATCCCCCGGCGGACGGGGGCGGCAACCCCTGGTACGCCACCAACTACACCGAAGGCCCGGGCTGGAACCCGGTGCTGGTCTACAACCCCATCTGCGACCCCGTCTGGCCCACCATCCCCGACGGGGCCGGTTCGGTGCCCTGGGTCGGGGCCGTTCCCTGCGGGACGGAGGTGCAGTACAACACCTATTCCTTCCGCCAGAACTTCACGCTGTGCGCCTTCCAGACGCCCACGCCCACCTTCACCCCCACGCCCACCCTCACGCCGCCTCCCTGCCCATACCGCATGGGCATCAACGCCGGCGGGGGTGCCTATTCGGACAGCCGGGGCAACTACTGGTTCGGCGACCAGGCCTACGCCGCCGGAGGCTCCGGCTACGTGGGCAGCCCGGCCGTCTACACCACCGGGGACCCCATCGGTGGCACCGGCGACCCCACCCTGTACCAGAGCCAGACCACCGGCGTGTCCGGCAACCTGGAATACAAGTTCACCGTGCCCAACGGCACTTACCAGGTGACCCTGAAGTTCGCCGAGCTCTTCTTCAGCCAGCCGGGGCAGCGGGTCTTCAGCGTGGCGGCCCAGGGAAGCACGGTGATCTCCAACCTGGACCTGGTGGCCGCGGCCGGCACGGAGCAGGCCTATGACCGGACCTTTTTGGTCAACGTGACGGGGGGCCTGCTGGACCTTGTCTTCACCTCCAGCGTGGACGAACCCGTGGTCAACGCCATCCAGGTGCTGGGGACGGTGTCGGTGGCCTGCTCGCCCACCTTCACCGTCAGACCCACGTTCACGGCGCCCCCCACCCCCTCGGCCACCCCCACGGCCTCGCCGGATTATTCGCCCACGGCCTCGCCCGACTTTTTTACTGATGCGGCGCCCACCG
>JAJYGY010000371.1 GCA_021790555.1 bacterium | reverse complement strand
AGTTCGCGATTGGGTAGAGCAGGCCCAGCACCGCGCCGGTGGGGGCCAGGTAGGCCAGGTCCAGTCCGGGGAGGTGGCGGGCCTGGCCCTCCACAAGAGCCGAAAGGATCTCGGTGGCGACGATCAGGCCCCCCGTGGCGACGACGTAGACCGTCAGGGGCTCCGCCCTCATCATTTTCTGCTGGAAGCTCAAGATCCCCTCCTTCACAGCCAGCGCGCGCCGAACTGGGCCGTCCGCACCAGGATGGCGCCGTTTTCGGGGTTGAATTCCACGGAACGCCCGTAGTTCCCGCCGGTGTCCTGCGACCTCAGCGGCACTTCCTCCCTGGCCAGGCTTTCCAGGGCGGCCTTCAGGTTGCGTTCGCCGATGGTGGGCGCGGCCGGGCCGGGGCGCCCGGGAAACAGGAACATGTTGGCGCCGCCCACCAGCCGGGCGAATATTCCCGAGCGCCGGGCCCCCTTCTCCAGCATTTCCTCAAGCAGGGCCGGAAGGGCCGTGTCGGCGAAGCGGCCGGGCATGTCCTCGCCGCGCTTCAGCGAGGCCGAGGAATCCGGAAGCATGATGTGGGCCAGGCCTGCCAGCCGGGACTCGGCCTCATAGAGCGCCAGGCCAAGGCAGGAACCCAGCCCGTAGCAGCAAAGCAGGCCCGGCGGAGCCGTCACGCGGGATTCCGCCACGCCCACCCGGATAAGATCCATGATGGCAGGTCCCGCCGAGTTCAGGGTTGGGGGTCCAGTCCGCTCGCCCGCATCAGGGCGTCCAGCAGGGTGTCCAGGGCCCCGGGCTCCGGAATCATGAAAAAGTACCCGGTGATCGGCTCTCCCGAGCCGGAAAAACGCGTTTCAATGAAGATGGCGTAGCGGTTCTTCTCCGCCACCTCGACGGCCATCTCGGTGGTGACGCAGCTCATCATGTCCACGGCCAGGGCCGGCACCGAAAGGATGAACTGCAGCCCCAGGAACTTGGAAAGGGCGTTCAGATAGGCGCCCCCCAAAATGTTGCCCAGCTCCTTCAGGGCGGACTGCTCGCGCGGCGCCAGGCCCTCCGGCACCGCCTGGACCTGCCTCAGCAGGAGGTTGAGCAGCGGATAAATGGAGGCCTCGCTGAGGAGGACCAGGATCTTGGAGGCGCAGTCCCCGAAGACCTTCATGTACACGGCGGCCACCACGGCCTCGGGCCCGCCCAGCAGGTCGGCCACCTTCTCCACGGGCACGATCCTCACGGCCGGCACGGTGATGGAGACCGCCGACCCCAGCATCTGCGACAGCGCGGTGGCGGCGTTTCCGGCCCCGATGTTGCCCATCTCCTTCAGGGCGTCCATTTCAAGTTCCTGCAGCTTGGTCACGTCCCTTGCCACGGCGAACCCCCGAGAACGCGCGCCATCAGGCCTGCATGGCCTTGGAAACCGCCTCCAGGACGTTGGCCGGCTGGAAAGGCTTCACCACGAAATCCTTGGCCCCCACCTGGATGGCCTCCACCACCAGGGCCTGCTGCCCCATGGCCGAGCAGATGATGACCCGGGCCGCCGGGTCCAGCTTGATCATCTCCTTGCAGGCGTCGATGCCGCCCATCTCGGGCATGATGAGGTCCATGATGACCAGGTCGGGCTTCAATTCCTTGAACTTGGCGATGGCCACCACCCCGTTCTCGGCCTCGCCGGCGATCTCGTAGCCGTTGCTGCTGAGGATGTTCTTGACCATCATCCTCATGAACTGCGCGTCGTCCACCACCAGGATCCGAGCTGCCACTGAAGCCTCCGAAGGCATAAGCGAAAGGGCCCTGGGCCGGGCCCCGGGCTAAAGCGCGGTTTCCCCCCGCTCACCGGTGCGCACCCGCACCACCTGTTCCAGGTTGCTGATGAAGATTTTTCCGTCCCCGATCCTGCCCGTGCGCACGGTGTCGAGGACGATTTCGACCAGGCGTTCCGCCTCCTCGTCCCTCACCGCCACCTCGACGCGAACCCGGGGCGAGAACTCCACGATATAGTCCTCGGCCTTGCCCGCGTCCAGCCGGCTCTTCTGAAAGCCGAAGCCTCGGGCCTCCGTCACCGTCACCCCGCGGAAGCCCGAGGTCCACAAGGCCTTCTTGAGGGACTCCAGCTTGGAGGGATTGATCAGGCAGGCGATGAGTTTCATGGCTCCCTTATTTCAAGACCTTCCGTTTGTCGGCGCTGGGCGCCACCCGCAACTGGGACTTCCATTCGCGGGCCTTCTGGATCTGCTCCGAGGCCGTGGCCTTGCGGTCCGGGTCCTGGCCCAGGGAGACGTATTTTTCCCATTCTTGGATGGCTTCGTCCAGCCAGTTTTTGTGCCGGTAGACCTGGCCCAGCGCGAAATGCAGCTCGGCGTGCTGGGGGTTCAGCTCCAGCACCCGGTTCAGCTCCACCTCGGCCTCCTCCCACCAGCCCTTCTCCACGTAGGCCTCGCCCAGCTGGTAGTGGCCCTCGGCCCACTGGGGGTTGATGGAGACGGCCTTCAGAAGCCAGCGGACGGCCTCCTCCAGGCGCCCGGTGGCCTTCAACAGTCCGCCCAGCTGGGTGGCCGCCTCGGCGTTCCTGGGCTGAAGCTCCAGCACCTTTTTCAGGGCCGCCTCGGCGTCCTGGAATTTCCCGGTGGCCTTGTAGAGCCTGCCCAGCTCCAGGTGGGCGGCGGCGTTCCTGGGGTCGGCCCGCACCTGGCCCAGCAGCTGTTCGATGCCCGCCTGGGAAATCTCCCGCTTCTTCATGGCCGCCTGCAGGTTCTTCTGCGCCGTGGCGTAGGCAGGATCCACCTTCAGCGCCTGCGAGAACTCCTGCACCGCCAGGTCGTAGCGCCCCAGCGAATAGTAGACCACCCCCAGGTTGTTGCGGGCCTTGGCGTAGGACGGATCCAGCTCCAGGGCCTTGCGGTAGTGGAGGATGGCCTCCTGGGCCTGCCCGCTGTTCTTGCAGGCCACCCCCAGGTGGTTGTGGGCCGCGGCGTTTCCAGGCGCCAGTTGCAGGGCCTTGCGGTATTCCAGGATCGCCTCGTCGAAGCGCCCCAGTTCGGCCAGGCTCAGCCCCAGGTAGACGAGCGTGTCGGGATCCCGGCCCAGCCGGGGGGCCAGCTCCACGCAACGCCTCAGGCTCTTGGCGGCCTCGTCGTAGCGCCGCAATATGTAGTGCAGCACCCCCAGCTTCTGGTGGGCCTCGGCCCACTGGGGCTGCCTGGCCACCAGGCCCGCCATCACCTCCACGGCCGCGGGATACTCCTCGCGCCGGAACCGCACCAGCCCCAGCTCGTAGGAGAGCGCGGTGGATTCAGGAAAACGCTCCCGGGCGGCCTTCACCGAGGAAAGGGCCCCCTCCAGGTCCCCGCCCAGCCGGAAGGCCGAAGACAGGAGCACGAAGGCCTCGGGCCGGTCCGGGCCCAGTTCGCAGCCCTTGCGGGCCGAGGCCACGGCCTCCCCGTAATCCTTCAGCTTCAGCTGGGCCTCGCCCAGGCCCAGCCAGTGGCCGGCCTCGCCCGGCTTCAGGGAAACGGCCTGGCGGTACTCCCGGAGTGCCTCCTCGGCCAGCCCCTTGCTCAGGTAGGCCTTGCCCAGGTCGGCGTGGGCGGCCGCCGGATCCTGGCCGGCCGGCGCCCCGGCGGGCGCGGCCGCGGACTTGGGGGCGATGGAAAGCTTGGCGGTGGGCTTCAGGTAGCCCGGGTTCAGGTCCACGGCCCTCTGGAATTCGGCCGAGGCCTCGTCGCCCAGCTGCTTGTCGCCGTAGGCGAAGCTCAGGTTGTAATGGGCCGCGGCGTAGTCCGGGGTCAGTTCCACGGCCTTCTTGAAGCAGTCGATGGCCTCGTCCAGGGCCCCCTTCTTGTAGAAGATCTCCCCCAGGTGGTTGTGCAGGTCGGCGAAATTGGGGAATTCGGCCAGGGCCGCCTCGAATTCCCGCTGGGCCTGCTCCAGACTGCCCATGCTGCGGTATGCCAGCCCCAGGGCGTTGCGGGCGAACACGTGTCCGGGCATCCGCTTGAGGGCCTCCTGGTATTCCTCCACCGCCCGGTCGAAGGCCCCGATCATGCGGTAGGCGTTGCCCAGGTTGTAGTGGGCCTCGTAGTCCTCAGGCACGTCCTGGAGTGCCTTCAGGTAGGCCTGGATGGCCCGGTCGTAGATCCCGGTGGCCTGGTTGACCGCCTTCAGGTTCTCCAGGGCCTGGGCGAAACCGGGGTCGATCTCCAGGGCCTTCTTGAATTCCTTGATGCCCTCCACCACCTCGCCCTTCTGGTACAGGGACACTCCCCGGTTGTTGTGGGAGGTGGCGTCCTGGGATTCGGGCCCGTATTCGTATTCCCGAAGCGTGGTGGTGGCAGGCGTCGTCATGCGGTTCACGAAAGGGGGCCCGGGGAGGGCCGCCGCGGCTCCTCCGCAAGGGGCTGCTTCAGGGCGATCTCCTCCCGGGATTCCAGCAGGGCTTCCAGGTTCAACAGGGTGAAGATCTTTTCACCCTGGCGCCCCAGGCCGTAGAGGTACTTGCCGGGAATCCCCCGGGCCGTCCCCGGCGATTCCATCAGGGCGTCCATCTTCAGCTGCAGCACCGCCCCCACCGAATCCACCTTCAGGCCCGCCAGGCGCCGGGGCATCTCGCAGACGATGACGCGGTTGTCCTCGCAGGCCCCCGCGGGGCTCAGGCCGAAGCGCCGGCGCAGGTCCACCACCGGCACGACCCTGTCGCGCAGGTTGATGATGCCCTCCACGTAGGGCGGGGACTGGGGCAGGGGCACGGGCGCCGTGGGCCGGATGATCTCGCGCACGTAGTGGGCCTCGGCGCCGAAATCCTCCTCGCCCAGGCGGAAGGTCACCACCAGCAGGCCCTTCAGGGCGTTGATGACGTCGCGCTCCGTCACCCAGCCGGCCTTCACCAGCACCCGGCCCAGCAGCTCCCCGCTGCGCTTCTGCTCCTCCAGCGCGGCTTCCAGCCGGTCCCGCCTCAGCAGGCCCATGCTGACGAGGGTCTGCCCCAGGGATTTTTCCTGCCTTTGGATGGCGGCCATGACCGACCCCCGCTTCTTCAGCCCTGCAACACCTTCAGGTTGTTGCGCACGATGGCGTTTCCGGGATCCAGGCCGAGCGCCTTTTCCCAGCTCTGCCTCGCCTCGGCCTTCTTCCCCAGCTTCAGGAAAATGTTGCCCATCCGGGTGTGGGTCTCGGCCTTCCAGGGAAGCAGGTCGGCCACGCGGCGCAGGTGCCCCAGGGCCTTCTCGTGGTCCCCGCGCCGGTAATAGATGCCCGCCATCGAATCGTGGATGAGCGCGTCGTCCGGATCGGCCTGGAGAGCCTGCTCGTATTCCCTCAGGGCTTCCTCCACCTGCGCCTTTTGCTCGTGGATGAACCCCAGAATGCCGTGGGTCGAGGCGTCTTCCCCGGCCAGATCCAGCGCCTTCTGGAAGCTCTGGATGGCCTTGCCCGCCTCGCCCTTGCCGGCGTACAGCCGTCCGATGGCCTTGTGGAACTCCGCGTCCTCGGGGCTCTTTTCCGAGGCCTTCAGGTAGCAATCCAGGGCCTTGTCCGCCAGGCCCCGGCGGACGTAGACCCTGGCCAGGCCCGCGTACACGCCCAGCTCGTTGGGGTTGATCTGAAGGGCCTTCTCGTAGTGCTGGATGCTGCGCTCGTCCATCCCCAGCTTGGCGTAGACCCCGGCCAGGATCCCGTGGACCCCGGCGTGGCGCGGGTTTGCCTCCAGGGCGGCCTCGTATTCCGACACCGCCTGGTCCAGCTTGCCCTGGCTCTCGTAGAGGAAACCGAGCTTAAAACGCACCTCCGAAAGGCCGGGCTGGGCGGAAAGCGAACGCCGGTATTCCTCCGCCGCCTTGTCGGTCCTCCCCTGGCGGTAGTAGAGGTCCCCCAGGTGGTTGCGGATGGAGGTTTCGTTGGGATTGACCTGGAGGGCCTTCTCCAGTTCCGCCACGGCCTCGTCCAGGCGGCCCTGCCCGGAGTACAGGAGCCCCAGCTTGAGGTGCGCCCCCAGGTTCATGGGGTTGCTCTCCAGCGCCTTCCGGTATTCACGCTCGGCGTCGTCCGGGCGGCC
>JAJYGY010000248.1 GCA_021790555.1 bacterium | reverse complement strand
ACAGCCCGGGGGGATGGCACGATCATGATCCGCCCCGCCCACGGGACGGCGGTTTCGGATGGCGGCAAGGCCCCAAGATTCCGTGGGCGGAAAAGCGGGGTCGCGCGCAACTATAAACCACCTCGGAGCAAGCCTGATGGATGGAATCCAGATCAACGTGGTGACGGAAAACGCCGTCACGGTCATGAAAATACGGGGGGTCATCGACGCGGGCACGGCCGTGGAGCTGGAAAAGAGCCTGGAACACGTTTTCCAGGAGAAAAAGTACCGGCTGGTCCTTGATTTGAGCGAGGTGGAGTACATCAGCAGCGCCGGCTGGGGCGTGTTCACCGCCTCTCTGAAGGGCACCAGGGCCCAGGGCGGGGATATCCGCATGGCCGCCATGGCGAGCGAAATCGGGGAGCTCTTCGACCCTCCTGGGTTTTCAGGGGTGTTCGAATCCTTTCCCACGGTCGCCGAGGGGATCAAGAGCTTTGGGCAGGCCTGAAGGGGCCCATAATAATATGAGGTTGACGGGGCAAAAGCCCCTTGGCTATGATAAATGATCCAAGTTAAGAGTTTCGCGGCCCCTCCTGGGGCCGCCTTGTTTTTTGCCGGTTCCGGGGATTTGGGGCCGGTTTTCCCATCGACGACGGCAGTTGGAAGATGGATTTCCCGCGGCGAAGCGGCCGCTCGGAGGTGTCATGAGCAAGATTCCTGAAAACCACAAGATCGGCGCGCAGATCCTGGTGGACGAACTGATGGACCTGGGGGTGGAGCACATCTTCGGCTACCCGGGCGGGGCCAACCTGCCCATCTACGACGTGGTCAACAAGACCAAGATCAACGTGGTGCTCAACGGGGACGAGCGCTGCGCCGGGCACGCCGCCGAAGGCTACGCCCGCGCCACCGGCAAGCCGGGCGTGGCCCTGGTCACCTCCGGCCCCGGGGCCACCAACCTGGTCACCCCCCTGGCCGACGCCAAGATGGATTCCACCCCCCTGGTGGGGATCAGCGGCAACGTCAAGTCCATGATGATCGGCAAGGACGCCTTCCAGGAGACGCCCATCCAGAACGTCACCATGCAGATCACCAAGCACAACTACCTGGTGACCAAGGTTCAGGACATCGCCCGGGTGACCCGCGAGGCCTTCCACGTGGCCACCAGCGGCCGCCCCGGCCCGGTGCTCATCGACATCACCAAGGACGCCCAGGAGGACAACATGCCGGTCGACAAGATCGACCGGGGCTTCAGGCTGCGGGGCTACCAGCCCCAGCCGCCGGCCTACGACGCCGCCAAGCTGGACGAGCTGGCCAACGTGATCAGCCAGCACAAGCGCCCCATCCTCTACATCGGCCAGGGCGTGGTCCTGGGAGAGGCCTGGAAGGAGCTGAAGGAGTTCGCCGAGAAGACCCGCATCCCGGTGGCCAGCACCATCCTGGGACTGGGCGCCTTCCCCTCTTCGCACCCCCTTTACGTGGGCATGCTGGGGATGCACGGGGCCGCCTACGCCAACTACGCCATCGACCAGGCCGACCTGGTGATCTGCCTGGGGGCGCGCTTCGACGACCGCGTGACGGGCAAGACCAGCGAGTTCATCAAGAACGCCTTCGTGGTGCACGTGGACGTGGACCCCAGCGAAATCAACAAGAACAAGCGCGCCCACCTGGGCATCGCCGGCGACCTGAAGAAGGTGCTCTCCGAGCTCAACGGACGCGTGAAGCCCGCCGACACCCTGGCCTGGCTCAAGCACATCGACGAGCTGAAGGAGAAGTACCCCCTGCGCTACGAGGCGCCCAAGGACGGCCACATCAAGCCGCAGTACTTCCTGGAACAGCTCAACGCCGCCACCCGGGGCAGGCGCACCATCCTCACCACCGGGGTGGGCCAGCACCAGATGTGGGCCTGCCAGTTCTTCCGGGTGGAGGAGCCGCGCACGCTCATCACCTCGGCCGGGGCCGGCACCATGGGCTTCGGGCTGCCTTCGGCCGTGGGCGCCCAGTTCGGCCGCCCGGATTCGCTGGTGATCGACATCGACGGCGACGGCAGCTTCGAGATGAACATCAACGAGATGCGCACCGTGGCCGACAACAACCTGCCCGTGAAGGTGGTCATCCTCAACAACAAGATCCTGGGCATGGTGGGCCAGTGGCAGCGCAAGTTCTACAAGGGCAACTACTCCTCGGTGGAATTCAACGAGTTCCCCAACTACAGCAAGGGCATCAAGGCCCTCTACGGCGTGGAGACGGGCCGCATCTCCAAGAGGGACGAGGTCTCCTCGGCCATCGACGCGATGCTGAAGCACAACGGCCCCTACGTGCTGGAGGTCATGATCCCCAAGGAGGAGGACGTCTACCCCATGATCCCGGCCGGCATGACGGTCAAGGAGATGATCCTGGCGGGCTGAACGGAGGGGGCATTTCGGCGGTGGAGGGGCGGGGGCGCGGCGACGCGCCCCCTTTTTCTTGGGGCGCTCTTGGCACGGATATCCTGGAAGGCCTGTTGGGCGGCCCTGTTGCTGCTGGCGTCGGCGCCGGCCCGGCCAGGACTGGCGGCCGGAGGGGCGCGGGAGGAGGCGGCATCCATGAAGACGGGGGCATCCGAATACCGGCGCGGCTGCGAAATGGCCCGCGCCCTGTGGAAGGCCGATTCCGGACTCCTGCCCGGCAACCGGCCCCTGCTGCTGGTCCAGGGGAAGCCCACGGCGGTCAGCATCCTGATCCTGCACGGGTATTCGGCCAGCCCCTTCGAGGTGGGGGACTGCGCCCGCTATTTCAAGGCCCTGGGATACAACGTCTTCGCCCCGCGCATCGCCGGCCACGGCGGCACGCGCGCCGCCTTCGACGCCTCCACCTGGCGGGAATGGAGGGCCAGCGCCCTCCGGGGCCTTGAGGTGGCCCGCCTGCTGGGCCGGCATGTGGTGGTGATCGGGCACAGCATGGGAGGCCTGCTGGCCACCATGCTGGCCTCCGAGGACCCCCAGGGAATCAGCGCCCTGGTGCTGGCCGCGCCGGCCTTCCACCTGGCCGACTGGAAGGGCTACCTGGCCTACCTGCCCCCGGTGCGCTGGGTGCTGCCCACCCTGCGCTTCCCGGTCGTCCACCCCGAGGACAAGGGGCACTGGCAGTTCGAATACGGCACCTCGGAGCTGGTGCAGTTGCTGGACGCGGCCCGCCGGGCCGAGCCCGAGGTGGTGCGGCTGGAACTTCCCGTGGCCCTCACCGAGGCCAGCGACGACCCGGTGATCTCGCGGGAGGCCAACCAGAAGATCTTCGCCCGCATGCGCTCCCGCGACAAGGAGATGCTGGTCTACCCCTCGGACGAGCACAACGTGATGATGGACTACAACCCCCGGCAGAAGGAAGTGTTCGACTGGATGGCCTGGTTCGTCAAGGAATACGGCCAAGGCGGGCCCGCGAAATAGCCCCCTGGAAGCCCCGACATGAAAAAAGAAAACCCGCCTGAAATTTCCGCGCCCGTCTTGCGCAGGCGCCTGCTGGACTGGTACGACCGGTCCAAGCGCGACCTGCCCTGGCGGCGCACGCGCGATCCCTACGCCATCCTGGTCTCGGAGCTGATGCTCCAGCAGACCCAGGTAAAGACCGCCCTTCCCTATTATGAAAAATTCATGGGGCTTTTCCCCGACGCCGCCGCGCTGGCCAGGGCGCCCCTGGAGCGGGTCTTTGCCGCGTGGGCCGGGCTGGGCTATTACCGCCGGGCCCGCTTCCTGCACGAGGCCGCCAGGGCCGTGGAGGCGGCGGGCTCCTTTCCCCGCTCCCTGGAGGGCATCCGGGACCTTCCCGGCGTGGGCGAGTACACGGCCGCGGCCGTGGGTTCCATCGCCCTGGGCCTGCGCGCGGCCGTGGTGGACGGCAACGTCATCCGGGTGCTGTGCAGGCTGGCGGCCCTGCGTGGCGACCCCACCCGCGCCCCGCTCAAGGACCGGATCCGCGGCCTGGCCGGAGGGCTGCTGGACCCTTCGCGCCCGGGCGACTTCAACCAGGCCATGATGGAGCTCGGCGCCACGGTCTGCTCGCCGGCCGCGCCGGCCTGCCTGATCTGCCCGGTGAGGGGCCTGTGCCGGGCGCGCGCCGGGGGCTCGCAGGACACCCTGCCCGAGCTGCCCGCGCGCAGGGAGAGCGTGGCGGTGGAAAAATCCGTGGCCCTGCTCACCCGCCTGCGGGCGGGCAGGCGGCAGGTGCTGATGGCCCCGCGCACGGGAAGCGGCAGGGCCGGGGACGAGGGCCGCATGGTGGGTTTCTGGCATTTCCCGGAGGCGCCCCGGCGGAGTCCGCACCCGGTTGCGGCGCTGGCCTTGTCCTGCCTCAAAAATGGAAAGGTGGAAGACAGGGGGGCTTTCGGGCCGGTCCGGCACACGGTGCTGCACTTCCGCATCACCCTGGAGGCCCGCTGGTTCGAGGTGCAGGGGGGGGAGGCGCGCGCGCCCTGGAGCTTTCAGGATCTTGAGAAGGCGGGAGGGCTTCCCCTGGCCTCGGCCGAGAAAAGGCTGCTGAAGGGCCTGCGGGGCCTGGCCGGCGGGGAGGCGGGCCCGGAATCAGCGGGAGGAAGCGCTGACCCCCTGGGCGGCGCCGGTCGGGCTGTCGCCCAGGGGCGCGGCCGTGGCCGTGGAGCCGGCAAGGGACGCCGCGCCGGGGCTTGAGGCCTCGGGCCGCGCCGTTTCGGTGAAGCCCACCGCCGTGGTGGAGGAGAGGCTCGAAGCCGTGAGGTCGGCCAGCGGGGAAAGCTCCGGCAGGGGCGAGGGTTGAAGCTGGGGAAGCTGACCCGGCAGGGCGTGGAATTCGGCCTCGTGGCCGCCGCCGGGGACCCGCAGCGCCGAGGGGCGCGGCATGCTCAGGAAGACCAGGAAGGCGAGGATCAGGGCGGCCGCGCCCAGGGCGGGGAAGAAGGTGGGCGAAACCAGGGGCCGGCGGGCCCGCAGCAGGCGGCCGGAATCCAGCGCGTCCTCGGCCGCGGCGGCGCGGCGCAGGGCCACCAGGATGCCCTGGTGCAGCAGGCCCGCGTCGCGGCGGGGAAGCGCCAGCGGGGGCTCGCCCTCGTGCAGGAATTCGGCCAGGTTCAGGCCGAATTCGCGGCAGCGCGCGCAGGATTCCAGGTGCCGGGCCAGGAAGGCCCGCTCCCAGGGGGAGAGGCCCCTTTGGGGGGACTTGGTCATCAGCCGTTCGGCCAGGGAGTGCGGGAAGCGCATGGTCTAGTCCTCGGGATTGAAAAAGCCTTCCAGTTTCTGGCGCAGTTTCTTGTAGGCCCGGGAAGCCGCCGAGCGCGCCGCCACGGGGCTCAGCTTCAGCCGCCGGCCCGCCTCCTCGAAGGTCAGGCCCTCCTTTTCGCGCAGGGCCAGGAGGTCGCGCGCCTGCTCGGGCAGCTCCGCCAGGGCCTTCATCAGCAGGCCCGCCTCCTCGCGCCTCTGGGCCAGGTCCTCGGGGCCGCTTTCGTGGCGGGCCCAGCGGCTGCGCTCGGCCACCGAAAGCACGGCCGGGTCGCTCAGGGAACTGGTGGGGCGGCTCTGGCGGTAGCGGTCGCGGCAGAGGTTCAGGGCCAGCGTGAAGATCCAGGTGGAGACCCTGGAGCCGGCGCGGAAGCTCAGGCGGTGCTTGTAGGCCTTCAGCAGGGTCTCCTGGACCAGGTCTTCGGCAGTTTCCTTGTGCCGCACCCAGCGCCAGATGAAGGAATACAGGCGCGGCTCGAAGCGGGCCGCCAGCGCCTCAAATGCCTCCAGGCTTCCGGCCTGCGAGCGGCGCATCAGCTCTTCCTCGCTCATCTCCTGCCAGGACTCCGGCATGCTCCCACCTGCTTATTGATACGGGGTTATCCACAAAGTGTTGCGGGAAGGACAAGGACGGCGGAAAGATCCCCGGCCGGGTACCGGTTGGCAAAACCGCCGCTGGAACAGTCCTTGAACCGGCCTGTCAGCGGCTGAAGAACCAGAAAAACGGCGCGGCAAGGATGCGGTACCAGCCGAATGGCTTGAAGGAAAGCCGGGAGAGCATGGCCATCAGGGCCTTGATGCTCACCAAGGCGCAGGCGAAGGCGAGCAGGAA
>JAJYGY010000193.1 GCA_021790555.1 bacterium | reverse complement strand
CTGGGTGGCCCCTGCGAGACCCACTGGTTGATCAGGGTCTGCGGGATGCCGGTGGAGGGGTCGGTGAGGATGAGGCGCACCCCGTCGTCGGTGTTGGTGTAGAAGGTGTAGCTTTCACTGTATTCGGCCTCCACGGTTCCGGTCCAGCGCACCGAGAAGTTGGTCTGCAGGGTGCCGCAGCCCGGCACGCCCAGGCCGGCCGAGGTCAGCACCCAGTCCACCTCCGGGTCCACCCGGTCGCCGCAGGGCGGGCCGGAAAGGGTGGTGTTGTTGAAGTACTGCCCGCACAGGCCCACGCCGTTCCCCAGCACCGGGGTCATGGCGGGGGTGGGCGTGGCCGTCCGGGCGGGCGTGGGCGTGCCGCTGGGGGCCGCGCAGGAGGCCGAGGGGTAAAGCTGGCTGGAAGGGATGACCTGCTTCGAGACGCCCGGCCCCTGCCAGCTCAGCGAGGCCTGGGCCCCGCCCCCTCCCTGGAAATAGTCCATCTCAACGGCGTATTTCCGGCCCGCCTGCAGGGTGAAGGAGGGCGTGCCCGACCATTCGGTGGGGCCCTGGGGGACCCACTCGTTGATCAGCTCCACCTGCTGGCCGGTGGAGGGGTCGGTGAGGAAGAGGCGCGCCCCGTCGTCCGTGTCGGTGAAGAAGGTGTAGGTGCCGCTGGTCTCGGGTTGCACGAAGCCGGTCCAGCGGATGGAAAAGTTGGTCTGCAGGCCGCCGCAGCCCGGCAGGCTGAGGCCGTTGGGGCCCATGGTGAAATCCACCAGGGGGTCCACCCGGGTCTCGCAGGGAGAACCGGAAAGCCCGTTGTTGGAGAAATACTCCCCGCACAGGCCCTCTCCGTCGCCCACCTGGGGCACCGGGGTGGCCGTGGGGGTGGGCTGGGGCGTGCCCGTGGCCAGGCAGACCTTGTAGGCCCCCCGGCCCCGGGTGAAGGCGAAGAGCGTGTAGCTGGAGGGTTCCACGAAGGTGTCGTAGGTCGACACGTTTGGAAAATCGCTGTCGGCGGCCCAGCTGGCCCCCCCGTCCAGCGAGACGAAGAGCCCCAGGTCGGTGCCCACGAAGATCCTCTGGGAATCCTGGGGGTCGACGCAGACGCTGCGGCAGGGCAGGTCGGGCATGGCGCTGCTTCCCGACCCGTCGCTGGGAAGCCAGCTGGCCCCCCCGTCGGTGCTCTTCCAAACGTGGGTGACGTCGTAGTTGGAATAGACGGCGTAGGCGTCGTTGTTGTTGTTGGGGTCGATGGCGATCCACGAGACGTAGCCCGACTGGGGCCGCGTGGAGGACCAGGCCGTGGCGGCGCCGGCCGAAAGGGCCGAGGGGTTCCGGTAGAGGTTGCCGGCGTTGTCGCCCACCAGCACCAGGTTGCTGTCGCCCGGGGCCACGGCGATGGCGCTGACCGTGCCGTTGAGCGTGGCCGAGGCCTGGGACCAGGCCCCGGCCTGGTTGGTGGTGCGCCACAGCATCTTGGCGCCGGTCCACAGGTTCTGGGGGTTGTTTGGGTCCATCACGGTGGTGGTGATGAAGGGAAAATCCCCGCCGGCTTCGGTGATGCCGCTGGTGGCCCCGCTGAAGTTGGAGCCGCCGTTGGTGGACTTGGCGATGGAGAGGCCGGTGTAGGAATCGAACATCACCTGGGTGTTGGTGGGGTCCACCGCCACGTCGCCGCCGTCCCCCCCGCCGATGAACCACCAGCCGTTCGGCCCGCCGGCGTCGGTGCCCTCCGAGGTTCCGTTGTCCTGGGCCCCCCCGAAGTAGGTGGCGCCGCCCGGGAAGGCGGCCCCGTCGTAGAACTGGGTGGCCAGCCAGCCGTGGTTGAGGGAGAGGAAGTTGACGGAGCTGTTGGTGGCGCAGAAATCGGTGGTGGTGGCGGCCAGGCTGTTGTCGCTGCGGTAGATGCCCCCGTCCGTGCCGAAATACATCACCTGGTCGGCGCCGTCGTCGTAGCCGGGGTCGAAGGCGATGGCGTGCTGGTCGGCGTGCAGGTCCCGGGTCCATTCCCCGGCCACGCCCCAGTCGGCCCCCCCGTCGTCGCTGCGCAGCACGTCCACGCCACCCACCCAGACCCTCTGGGCGTCCACCGGATCGACGGCCAGCACGTTGGTGTACCAGCCCTGGCCCCCGTTGCCCCCGCCGTTGCACATGTTGTTGACGTAGGAGAGCATCCAGTTCCCCAGGGCGGCCATGGAATTGGCGATGTTGTTGACCATGATGTTCCAGGTCTTGCCGCCGTCGGTGGACTGGTAGAAGGCGTGCAGGTTCCAGCCGTGGCTGGAATCCGAGGCCATGGCGTACATCACGTCCTGGTTGGAGGGGGCGATGCCGATGGAAGTGAGGCTCATGGTGGAATCCGTCAGCACCTGGGTCCAGGCGCCGCCGCCCGAGGCGTCGGTGTTGAGGTAGAGGGCCGCGTTCCAGGAGCCGAAGGAGGCCAGCAGGCAGTCGGTGGGCAGGTCGGTGCGGATGGCCAGGTATTCGCAGTCGCCGTAGCCGCAGCTGAACAGGGGGGCCCAGGTGTCCCCCCCGTCGTCGCTGACCCAGATGCCCTGGTTGGTGCCGGCGTAGACGCGCAGGTGGTCGTGGGGGCTGACCACCATGCAGTGCACGTAGTAGAAGTCGGGATTGTCGGTGGCGGGCAGCAGGTTCCAGCTGGCGCCGCCGTCGGTGGTCTTGAAGATGCCCAGGCCGCGCACGTCCTCGCCCGTGCCGGCGTAGAGGACGCGGGGGTCGGTGGGATCCATCACCAGGCTGGCCACGGCCAGGTCCATCATCAGCCCGGTTGAAAACCAGTCGCTGCCGTCCAGGGTCTCGAAGACGCCGCCCGTGGCGGCCCCGGCGTAGAGGTTGTTGGGGTCCTGGGGATTGACGACGATGCAGCGGGTGCGCCCCCCCACGTCCCCCGGGCCCAGCGACTGCCAGCCGCAGGAGGAGGAGATGGGCGGGGCCGAGGGGGCCTGCGGGCCGGTGGATCCGCCTCCGGCCGCGGGCGCGGGGCCGGAGGCGCCCTGGGGCACCAGGTAGTTGTCGCCCTGGCCGCCGGCGGCGGCCCCGGCCGGGGGCAGCCGGCGGCGGCCGCGCATCTCGTAGCGGGGCATGCCCCGCATGTGGCGGCGGGCGTCCAGCAGGCGCTCCAGCGGGAGCTTTTTCGATCCCGGGGGCAGCACCTGTTCCAGGTAGAAGCGCAGGCGTTCGCGCACCTTGTCGGGCCCGTCCTTGCCCGGCCCCTCCTCCTCCTGGCCCAGGAAGCGCGGCGAAGCTGCGGCCCTGGCCCTTGCAGGGCCGCCGGCCAGGAGCAGGCCCGCCAGGACCAGGACGGCCGGCAGGGTCCGTTTTTGGACACGCGCCGGCCCATGCTGTTTTGCCCCAGGGTGCGCCATGGCCGTCCTATCTTTCCGCGCCCCGGTCCGCGGACCCGGAGGCACGCACGGCTCCGGCCAGGTCCCGGGTCGCCCCTTCAAGCCTGCGCAGCACATCCCGGGTCGCGACGGCCTGGCGGGAGGGGGCGTAGTCCAGGCTCCGGGCGTAGGCCTCACCGCGCGCCAGGAACTGCTCCACCAGTTCCTGAATCCTGAAACAAGAAGGCTCATCCGTGGTTCCAACTCCGGCCACCAGGTGGGGTAGGGAAAACTGCGACTGCATGTCTGCCTCCTGGCCAGGGGAACGTTCTCGCCGGTGCTTCCAAAAATCCTGAAAATGTTTTACAACATCCCTGCTCCCGCGGGTTTAAAGATTCTGTTAAGATAGGCCAAACGCCTTTACCATCGGCCGCTTTCCTTCTTATCATGGTTCCGGATCCATTCCCGACAAGGGTGCGGCATGGACTGGCGAAACCTTCCAAAAAACCTGTTTTTGTGCCTGGCCTGCCTGGCCAGCCCGCTCTGCCACGCCGCCCCCTGCGCGGCGGTCCAGGACGTCGGGGACACGGCCCCGGGCTGCTGCTACATCAGCCTGGGGGGCGGCCTGGAATCCCGGGGCGGAACCCTTTCCCAGGCCGGCATCCTGGACAGCGTGTCCATCTACGTCTGGGCGCTCAGCGGCACCGCCCGGGTGGACGCGGCCCTTTACAGCGACTCGGCGGGCATGCCCGGCCTGCTGCTGGCCCAGTCCCAGCCCCTGACCCCCACGCCCCTGGCCTGGAACGTGTTCCCCATGCCCGCCACGCGCCTCTCCGCCGGGAACTACTGGATCGCCTTCCAGCCGGATTCCGGCGGCACGGTCGACGTGCTGGAGGACGGCGTGGGCTCTCCGGGCACCGACTGGAACGCCGCCAACCCCGGCGCCTTCGGCACCTTTCCCGCGGCCTGGCCCTCCGGCTCCCCGGGGCCCTATCCCTGGGACGCCTACGCCTCGGTGTGCGCCCTCACCCCCACGCCCACGCCGCCTCCCTACCGCGCCGGGGTCTATCCCGACCCCTTCACCCCCGGCCTGCCCCCCGACGACCAGGCGCGCTTCGACCTGCCGGGCGGCCATGCCTCCGGCACGCTGGAAATTTTTGGCCTGGACCGGCGCCTGGTCCGGCGCATCGACTTCCCCGGGGGGCAGGCCGTGGAATGGGACGGCAGGGACCAGGCGGGCGGGCTGGTCCTCTTCGGGGTCTATCCCTACCTTCTGCGATGCGGCGCCCAGGTGCGGCGCGGCACCGTCACCGTGATGCGCTAGCGGGAGCTGGAGGATTCATGCGGGGTTCCATCATCAACGCGGCTCTCCCGGCCCTGCTGGCCGCCGGCCTGGCGTGCGGACGGGCCCGGGCCGGCTTCCTGGATTCGGTGTCCCCGGCCCAGTCCGCGGCCATGGGCGGCAACCTGGTGGGCCTGGCCGGGGAGCCGGGCGCGGCCGCGGACAATCCCGCCTGCCTGGCCACGCTCGGCGAGGGCCTGGTCTCGGCGCGCTACCAGCAGCTTTTCGCGGGCCTTGAAAACGACAACCTCGCCGCCGGCGCTCTTCAGGCCCTGGTGCCCCTGGGAGGCCTGGGCGCGGCGGGCGCCTTCTGGGACCATTTCGGCGCCGACCTTCTCCAGCAGGACCGCTTCCGCCTCTCCTGGGGGCTGGGCCTGCCCCCTTCCCTGCCGGGCGGCTGGAACCTGGGCCTGTCCCTGGGGATGCTGCGCCAGGCCTTCACCCTGAGCGAATCCATCCCCGGCCTGGACCCTTACCACCTTTCGGCCCAGGCCTTTTCGCTGGGCGCGGGCCTGCTGGCGCGGCCCTGGCCCTTCCTTTCCCTGGGCGTGGCCGGCTCCGACCTCAACCAGCCCGACCTGGGCGTGATCGGCACGGCCCGCCTTCCGGCCACGCTGAGGTGGGGCGCCGGGATCGTCCTCAACCCCTGGGGCCGGCTGGAAGCCAGCCTTTCGCAGAGCCTGGCGGGGCAGGCGCTGGAAAGCCAGGCCGGCCTGCAGTGGACCTACCCGGGCACCCGGTTTTCCCTGCGCGGCGGCATCGACCCCGCGGCCATCGGCCTGGGCCTGGGCTGGGGATGGAAGGGCCTGCGCCTGGACTACGCCTACCAGTTTTCCTGGGGCGCGGATTCCACGCTGGCCGGCACCGGCCTGCCGGGCAGCCACTGGCTGGAGCTGGGCTGGGCCTGGGGCTCCTCCACCGCCGCCGCCGGGGCGGACTTCTGGCTTTCGAGGGCGCGCGCCGCCCTCCGGGCCGGGCTCCTGGACGAGGCCTGCGTGTATTTCGACCAGGCCCTTCGGGAAAGGCCCGGCGACGCGGGCCTGCTGCGCGAGGCAGGCGAGGCCCGCCTGGCCTGGCAGCGGCGGCAGGCCCTGCAGTACTTCCAGGCCGGCGCGCGGGCGCAGAGGCGGGGTGACCTTGACGAGGCCGCCGACGACTACCGCTGGGCCCTGCGCCTGCGGCCCCGGGACCGGGGCTATGCCGGGGCCCTGAAGGACGCCCTGGACCTGCGGCCCAGCGGGGCCCTGGCCGACCCCTGGGTGGAAAGGCAGGTGCAGCGGGCCCTGGACCTGAAGGCGCGCGGAAGGGCGGCCGAGGCCCTGGACCTGCTGGAGGGGCCCCTGCGGCGCTACCCGGACGACCCGGCCCTGGTG
>JAJYGY010000141.1 GCA_021790555.1 bacterium | reverse complement strand
GGTGGGCTACGGCTAGAGCGTCAAGAAGGCCGAGTTGGCCGGGGTCAACAGCCAGATCGAGGCCGTCAAGAAGGAGATGGAGTCGCCCGGCCTCAAGACGGTGGTGCAGGCCGTGGAGGAATTCACCGCCGAAAGGGCCAGCCTGGACAGCAAGACGGCCCTGATCAACAAGTTCCAGAAGCAGCAGGTCTACTGGGTGACGATCCTGGACGAGCTGCCGGACCTGCTGCCCCCCCAGGTGTGGCTGACCCGGGTGTCCTCCAGCGGAAACCCGCCCAAGGCGCGGCTGGTGCTGCAGGGCGAGGCCCTCAGCGCCGAACAGGTGGCGCAGTTCTATTCCAACCTTCAGGACCAGGGCTTCGGGGACGTCAGCCTGGACAGCCCCCCCAGCCCGGGCCAGGTGATGGGGACGCCGGTGGAAAACTTCACCATCAGTTTCAGCGTGGAGGACAAACCATGAACCGCCAGATGGTCATCGTGGCGGGCGCCATCGCCCTGGCGGGGTTCCTGCTGCTGGCGGGCGGCTGGTTTTTCCTGCTCAGCCCCATGAACGCGCGCATCGCCGCTGCCCGGTCCGACCTGGCCGGCGCGCGGTCGCAACTGGAGGACGCGAAGAGCAAGGCCAAGGAATACGAGAAATTCCAGGCCGAGGCCGAGAACGTCCGGCACCAGCTGGACTTCTACACGTCCCGGCTGGACTCCAAGTTTTCCTACGGGGACCAAGTCCGGATTTTCGGGAGCCTGGGCAAGGACCTGCGCCTGGCCAACCTGACCTGGACCCCGGACAAGGCCCATCCGTCCAAGGAGTTTCCCGGCATGGAGGAGGTGGACGCCAGGTTCCAGTTCCAGAGCGACTACGATTCGGTGGGCTATTTCCTCAATGAGGCCAACTCCCAGCGAAGGATCATCGTCCCCACCGACCTGATCCTTACCTCCTTCGACCCCACGGGCCGCAAGTCCAGCCTGACGGCGAGCTTGACCCTGCAGCTCTACCTCTCGCCGGGGGGGAAGCGATGAGGCGACCCACGTTCCTCTCTGTCCTGTTGGCCGTCCTGCTTCTGGTCTGCGGCGCGGCCCTTTGGGCGGTGGAATCCAGCCGCTTCAGTCTGGGCCGGAATTCCGGCACCACGGGGCAGTTTTCCCTCCGGCCCCTGAAGCTCTATTCGGGCCGCGGGCGAAAGGATCCCTTTGTCGCCGTGATGTTCTACACCCCACGGCCCAACAACGCCGACCTCAAGATTTCGCAGCTTGTCCTGGTCGGCATGATCGTCTCGGCGGGGGACCAGGTGGCGCTCTTTCAGACCAATTCCGGCCCCGAGCAGACTTTCCTGCTGAAGAAGGGGGTCCTGTTCTCCAGGGGCAACCAGGCTATTTCCGACATCGGGGGCAAGATCCTGGGGAGCCAGTCCGTGACCTTGAGGCAGGGCGAGCAGCGGTTGACTTTTTCCACATCACGATAGGCCCGAAGGAGGCCCACGGGCCGCCTTTTTTTGGGTTTTTCCAACCCGGAAAGGAGCATCTTGAAAAGCACGAGCGCTCGGAAAATTCACGCCTACATCGGGGGGATCCTTTTCTCCCTTCTGGCATGCCGGACGGCGTTCGCGACGGTGCGGATCCTCTCGATCAAGGTCGCCCCCAGGGCCGGACACCTGGAGATGCAGGTTTCCACGACCGCCCCGGTCAAGCCCAGCCTGGAGGCCGGTTCGCGCAAGTGGATCCTGAAGGTTCCCGGCACCGTGCTGGTTTCCGAAAGGCCGATCGCGGTGGGCCGGGGCTCGGTGATCCGGGTGCGGCCGGGCCAGCATCCCTGGGCCAGCTGGATCGTGGTGGACCTGAAATCCAGGATCCCCTTCCACCGGCCCGTGGTGGGGACGCGGGGCTTCCGGTTGGACCTGGGCCTCCTGGGTGGGGAGTCCAAGGCCCCGGCCTCGGAAAGGCCGGCCCCCCCTTCGAAGCCCAGGCCAGTCCCGGCGGAGTCCGCGGGCGCCCCGAATTCCGACCTGAGCCTGGCCAACGCGGGCCTGACCTACCGGGTGGTGGACATCGCCCTTCAGGACGGCCAGGACCGCACCAAGGTGATCATCAGCGCCGACGGCCCGGTGCGCTTCAAACCCGCCCGCCTGGACGACGGCAAGCTGGTTTCGCTCAGCTTCCTCAACAGCTCGCTGGCCTGGGCCCCGGGGAACAAGACCCTGCAGTCCGCCTCCATCCGCAAGGTGGAGGCGCGCCAGGAGGCGCGCGGCGGGCTGAGCCAGGTGACGGTCGACCTCTTCCTCAACGGCCCCCTGCGGTTTTCCATCAACCGCGTGCAGAACCAGATCGTGGTGTCGGTGGACCATCCGGTTGCCGGGCAGGAAACGAGTGCCCAAAAGGAGGGCAACCTCAACGCCAAACTCTCCCTGGACGTGGAAAACGCCGACCTGGTGACGGTGCTGGACACCCTGGCCGAACAGGCCGGATTCGAGACCTTCTTCACAGACAGCATCCAGGCCCTGACCCCGCCCAAAAGCCTGGTGACCATGCGCATCGAGAACCAGCCCCTGCGGAACATCTTCGCCAAGATCCTGGCCGCCCAGCAGATGTCCTATGACGTTCAGGGCAACATGATCTATTTCGGCACGACCGGGGAAATCGCCGCCGAAAAGGACCTTTTGCCCAAGGAGACCCGCACCTACACGCCCAGGTATTTCAACGACGTGAAGGTCTTCACCAGCCGCCTGCTGATGCAGATCAAGGCGGAGGACCCGGTGATGGGGGCCACGGCGTCCCAGATGGTGCAGGCGGACCCCGACCCCAGCCAGCAGGACGTCGTGCTGGTGGCGACCAGGAGCGACATGGCCAAGCTGATGGACTACATTTCCCAGATCGACGTCCCCCCCAGCGGGGAGGCGGGGTCCGACGAAGGGGATTCCGGGGGCCTGGACAGGACCCAGGTTTTTTACCTGCGCTACGCCGACCCCAACGATCTCAGGGCCGAGGTGCAACAGGTGATGACCCCCCCGGGAGGGCAACTGATGGGGGTCGTCGGGGTCGACCCGAGGACGCGCAGCTTCATCATCACGGCCAAGCCCCAGTGGCTGCGCAAGGTCAGTGAACTGCTCAAGCGCCTGGACATCCAGCTTCCCCAGGTCAGCATCCAGGCCAAGATCGTGGAGGTCGACGCCACGGTGGCCAACAGCCTGGGGGTGAACTGGACGGCCCAGTCCGCCGACGCCAACGCCAATCCCAAAGTGACGGCGCAGATGAACGCCGGTCCCGGCGCCAACGGGTTCAGCAACATGACGGTGGCCACCCTGCAGAACAACCTCAACATCAACGCCTCGATCCAGGCCCTGACCCAGGAGCAGAAGGCCCAGGTGCTTTCCAGCCCCACGATCATGACCACGGACAAGCAGTCGGCCACCATCTCGACGACGGACCAGGTGACCTACCCCATCACCAACATCACCACCAGCAACGGGGGCAACGTCATCACCAACAGCTTCGGGCAGCTTTCCATCCCCATCACCCTGAACGTCACCCCCACCATCGACCAGAAGAACAACGACGTCATCATGATTGTCAACTTCACGGTCAGCTCCAACGAAGGGCAGACGGTGGCAAACGCCCCGCCGAACATCTCCACCCAGCAGGCCCAGAGCACGGTCAAGATCGGCAACGGGGAGACCGCGGTCCTGGGAGGCCTGATGCGCGACTCCTGGACCCAAAACCAGGAGAAGATCCCGGTGCTGGGCGACATCCCCCTGCTTGGGAACCTTTTCAAGAGCACCTCGATCACCAAGAACAAGAAGGAGCTGATCATCCTGCTCACCCCGACCATCGTCCAGAACTGAGGGCGGGCGGGGCGGGAAGGCCGGTCATCCAGTCTCAAGGAGAACGATGCTGAGGTATTTGACGGCGGGGGAATCCCACGGGGAGGCCCTGACCATCGTGGTGGAAGGGATGCCGGCCCACGTGCCGCTCCCCCCCGAGAAGGTCAATTTCTGGCTGGGCCAGCGCATGCTGGGGCACGGGCGCGGCGGCCGCATGAAGATCGAGAAGGACCAGGTCCGGATCACCGGCGGGGTCCGCAACGGGGAGACCCTGGGCGGACCGGTCGCCATGACGATCTTCAACAAGGACTGGGCCAACTGGGAAAGGGTCATGAACGCCGAAAAGGTGGATCCCAAGTACCTGCGCAGCGCCAGGATCAGCCGGCCCAGGCCGGGACACGCCGACCTGGCGGGAAGCCTCAAATACGACCTGAAGGACATCCGCAACGTCCTGGAGAGGGCCAGCGCCCGGGAGACGGCCTCGCGGACCGCCGCCGGGGCCGTGGCCCTGAGCCTGCTTTCCGAATTCGGCGTCCGGTTCGCCTGCCATGTCGTGGAGATCGGGGGACTGCGGTTGAAGGGGGCCGCGCCCAGCTTCGAACAGGTGGCCTCAAGGGCGCCGAAATCGCCGGTGCGCTGCGTGGACGGGGCCCTCTCGGCCCGGATGGTCCGCAAGATTGACATCTCCAAGTCCAGGGGGGATTCTCTGGGTGGCAGTTTCGAGGTGCGTGTCAAGGGCCTGCCTCCCGGGCTGGGCAGCTTCGTGCAGTGGGACCGCAAGCTGGACGGAAGGCTGGCCCGGGCCCTGATGAGCATCCAGTCGGTCAAGGCCGTGGAAGTGGGCCTGGGCACGGGCTACGCCAGTCCCTTCGGATCCGAGGTCCACGACGAGATCCTCTACCGCCGGGGCGCCTACCGGCACGCCAGCAACCACGCCGGCGGGATCGAAGGCGGGATGACCAACGGCGAGGAGGTGGTGCTGAGGGCCTCCATGAAGCCGATTCCCACGCTGTTCAAGCCACTGGCGACCGTGGACATGGACACCAAGAAGCGCCTGAAGGCCCGCTACGAACGCTCCGACACCTGTTCGGTCCCGGCCGCGGCCGTGATCGGGCTGTGCGTTTCCGCCTTCGAGATCGCGGACGCCTTTTTGGAGAAGTTCGGAGGGGACAGCCTGGGGGAGGTGCGCAGGAACCACGACGCCTACCTCGGGTACCTGAAGACCCGATGAAGCCGGGGAAGCGGATCTTCCTGACCGGCATGATGGGCAGCGGCAAGAGCACGGTGGGGCCGCTCCTGGCCGGGGCCCTGGGCTGGCGTTTCGTGGACCTGGACGAGCGCGTCGCCGCCAAGGCGGGGCTTCCCGTGGCCGAGATTTTCAGGAAGCTGGGAGAGGCCCGTTTCCGCTCTCTGGAGGCCGGGCTGCTGAAAAGCTGCAGCCGCCGTTCCTCAGTGGTGGTGGCCACGGGAGGGGGGGCAGTCCTGCTTGAGGACAACCGCCGTTGGATGGAGGAGCGGGGACTGAAGGTCTACCTGAAGGCCCCGCCGGAGGCCCTGTGGCCCAGGTTGAAAAAGGGAGGGGTCCAGAGCAGGCCGCTCCTGGCCGGGGGTGGCCTGGACCGCTACCGGGCGATCTACAGGCAAAGGAAGGAGCTTTTTGAGGAAGCCAGCGTGGTGGTCGCCGCCACGGGGAGCCCGGCCAAGGTGAGGGACCGGATTCTGGGAATATGGGGCAGGGCGCTGAAGGGCCTTGACACTCATGGAGGCGGGTGATATATAAAAAAAATTCGAAAATCTTTTATTTTTCAAGCATTTTTGGCATTTGCATTTTGAAAACGCAGGGAGGTGTCGCCCATGGCCCGCGAAGAGGCCGAAATCAAGGAATTGAGCAAGAAGCTGGCACAAAATCCGGATTCCTTGGTTTTTGCCCCCCTGGCGGACGCCTACCGAAAGGTGGGAAGGCTGGATGAGGCCGTGGACACCTGCCTGAAGGTCCTGGAGGCGCATCCCACCTACATGACGGCGCGGGCGATCCTGGGCCGGGCCTACATGGACAAGGACATGTTCGAGGAGGCCAGGTCCTACCTGCAGAAGGCCGTGGGCATCAACCCTAACCTCGCCGCCTGCCTCAGGCTCCTCGCGGAGGCTGACGCGACCCTGGGGAACCTCGGCCCGGCAGCCGAGTCCATGCGGAGGGCGGTGGCCTTGGACCCCCTGGACCTGGTCAACCACGTCTTCC
>JAJYGY010000331.1 GCA_021790555.1 bacterium | reverse complement strand
ATGGCTCAACCCCCGAAGAAAGTATGTTGTATAAATACTACAATAACCCTTCTTTTTTTCAACCCTATTCCTTTGCCCCCTTCAGCGTGGCCTCCACCACCTTTTTCATGGCCTGGGCCGCGGCCGAAAGGCCGCCCTTCTGCCGCCAGGCCAGGGAAAGCGTGCGCGAGGCCCTGGGCTGGGCCAGTTCGGCGTAGCGCAGGCCGGCCTTGCGCACCATGCGCGGCACCAGGCTGACGCCCAGCCCCGCCGCCACCAGGGCCTGCACCGTCTCGATCTCGCCGCTTTCGAAGACCACCCTGGGCTCCAGCCCGGCGGAGCGGAACAGCCCCAGGGTGATGGAGCGGAAGCCGTGGCCGCTCTTCATCAGGATGAAGGGCCGGCCGGCCACCTGCCTCAGGGACAGGCGCGCCCGCCCGGCCAGGGGGTCGCGCGGGGGCAGGGCCAGCAGCAGGTCCTCGCTGAAAAGCGCCTGCGAGGCCAGCCCGGGCCTCAGGCCGGCCTCGTCCACGATGCCCAGGTCCACCTCGCCGCGCAGCAGGCATTCGGCCAGGCCGGGCGAGGACTCCTCGCGCAGGCCCACCGTGACGGCGGGATGCGACCGGCCGAAGGCGGCCAGCACCGGAGGCAGCAGGTGGGCTCCCGTGGTGGGCAGGCAGCCCAGCACCACCTTGCCCAGGCCCAGGCCGGAGAGCGATTCCGAGTCCCTTCGGGCCGCCTCCAGCTCGTCCAGCACGGCCCGGGCCCTGGGCAGGAAAAGCTCGCCCCTTGCCGTGGGCTTGCACCCCCGGCGGGCCCGTTCGAAGAGGGGCCCTCCCAGCTCGTCCTCCAGCTTGGCGATCTGGATGGAAAGGGAAGGCTGCGACACCGCGCAGGCCCTGGCCGCCTGGGTGAAGCTGCCCGTCTGGGACACGGAGAGGAAATAGCGCAGCTGATGGATCTCCACGGCCTCACCCCCTCGGAAAGTCCCCAGCCTAATCCGGGGAGGGGGGCATTTCAATAGTTTTTAACTATTTTAATTATAATAAATATATCTTTTACAAATGTTATTCCCTCTGCTATCCTGCTCCTGAAATCGCCCGGGACTCTCGACCCTCGGCTCCGCGTCCAGGACCCTCTTCAAGGAGGCCGTGATGGCCAAAGGAACCTTATACAACAAGGTGTGGGATTCCCACGTGGCGGCCAAGCTGCCCACCGGGCAGTCCCAGTTGTTCATCGGCCTGCACCTCATCCACGAGGTGACCAGCCCCCAGGCCTTCGACATGCTGCGCGAGCGCGGCCTCAAGGTGGCCTATCCCACGCGCACCTTCGCCACCATGGACCATATCGTGCCCACCACCAGCCAGGGACGCCCCTTCGCCGACGCGCAGGCCGAGCTGATGATGCAGGCCATCGAGCGCAACACCAAGGAATTCGGCGTGCCCTTCTTCAACTTCGCCACCGGGCGCCAGGGCATCGTGCACATCATCGGGCCGGAGATGGGGCTGACCCAGCCGGGCATGACCATCGCCTGCGGCGACTCCCACACCTCCACCCACGGCGCCTTCGGCACCCTGGCCTTCGGCATCGGCACCAGCCAGGTGCGCGACGTGCTGGCCACCCAGTGCCTGGCCATGGACCCCATGAAGGTCCGGCGCGTCCAGGTGGACGGCAAACTGGGGGCGGGCGTCTACCCCAAGGACGTCATCCTGGCCATCATCCGCGCCCTGGGCGTGGAGGGCGGCATCGGCTACGCCTACGAGTACGCCGGCAAGGTCTTCGAGGACATGGGCATGGAGGGGCGCATGACGGTGTGCAACATGTCCATCGAGGGGGGCGCCCGGGCCGGCTACGTCAACCCGGACGACACCACCTTCGACTACCTCAAGGGCCGTGAGCAGACCCCCCGCGGCGCCGCCTGGGACAAGGCCCTGGCCCACTGGCGCTCCATGGCCTCGGACCAGGGGGCCGAATACGACGACCGGGTGGAGATCAAGGGGTCGGAAATCCAGCCCATGGGCACCTGGGGGGTCACGCCGGGCCAGAGCGTGGCCGTGGACGAGAAGCTGCCCGACCCGGCCTCGCTGCCCGGCGGCCAGCGGCAGTCGGCCGAGCTGGCCTACCGGCACATGGGCCTGAAGCCGGGCCAGACCCTCTCCGAGACCCCGCTGGACGTGGCCTTCATCGGCAGCTGCACCAACGGCCGCATCGGCGACCTGCGCGAGGCCGCCCGGGTGGCCAGGGGCCGCAAGGTGGCCAAGGGCGTGCACGCCTTCGTGGTGCCCGGCTCGCAGCAGGTGCGCCGCCAGGCCATGGACGAGGGCCTGGACAAGGTCTTCACCGAGGCCGGATTCGAGTGGCGCGAGGCGGGCTGCTCCATGTGCCTGGCCATGAACCCGGACAAGCTGAAGGGAAACCAGCTCTCGGCCTCCTCCAGCAACCGCAACTTCATCGGGCGCCAGGGAAGCCCCAACGGCCGCACCCTGCTGATGTCCCCGGCCATGGTGGCCGCCGCCGCCCTGGAGGGCCGCGTCACCGACGCCCGCAGGTTCCTCAACTGAGACCAACCGAATTTTCCGAGGCTTCCATGTCCGACTCCAAAATCGTCAAGATCAGCGGCCGGGCCGTCCCCGTGCCGGGCGACGCCATCGACACCGACCGCATCATTCCGGCCCGCTACCTGAAGGAGATCACCTTCACCAACATGGGCGAGTACCCCTTCTTCGACGAGCGCTTCGACGCCCAGGGCGGACTGAAGCCCCATCCCTTCAACGAGCCGCGCTACAAGGGGGCCCGCCTGCTCTTCGTCAACGCCAACTTCGGCTGCGGGTCCAGCCGCGAGCACGCCCCCCAGGCCCTCATGCGCTGGGGCATCCACGCCATCGTGGGCGAGAGCTTCGCCGAGATCTTCGCCGGCAACTGCGTCATGCTGGGCGTGCCCCCGGTCACCACCGACGCCTACAACGTCAAGAAACTGCAGCAGGCCGCCCACGACAATCCCCAGGCCGAATGGACGGTGGATCTGGAATCCATGACCGTCTCCGGGGCCGGCGAGAGCTTCGCCGTGAAGATGCCGGAATCGCGGCGCCGGGCCCTGCTGGCCGGCACCTGGGACAGCACGGCCCTGCTGCTGGCCAACCGGGACCAGGTGGCCGCCGCGGCCGCCCGCCTCCCCTACATGACCGGGTACGCCTGATCCGGTTTCCTTGACCCGGATCATGTTCCTGTGGCCCGCGCCCCGCCAGAATGGGGCCCTGGACCCCCATTCCGGACCGCTTTTCAGGAGGCGCCATGCCCGCCAACATCGGGATCAGCGACAAGGGCCGCCAGGCCGTGGCCAAGATCCTCTCTTCCCTGCTGGCCGACGAGTTCGTGCTCTACGCCAAGACCCGCAACTACCACTGGAACGTCACCGGGCCCCAGTTCAGCGAACTGCACAAGTTCTTCGAGGCGCAGTACGACGACCTGGAGGACTTCATGGACGACACGGCCGAGCGGGTGCGCCAGCTGGGCGTCAAGACCCCGGCCAGCCTGGCCGAGTACCTCAGGGCCGCCCGCCTGAGGGAGCATCCGGGAACCTATCCGCCGGCCGCGCGCATGCTGGCCAACCTGCTGGCCGACCACGAAACCCTCGTGCGCCAGCTGCGCAAGGACCTGGAAGCCTGCGCCTCGCTGGGGGACATGGGCAACAGCGACTTCCTGACCGGGCTGATGGAAAAGCACGAGAAGATGGCCTGGATGCTGAGGGCCTACGGCGAGAAGTGACGCCCTGGTCCCCGCGAAAGCAAAGCCCGCCGGATTCCGGCGGGCTTTGTCTTGTACCGGGCTTGACGGGGGTCAAGAGCGGGTCCGGCTCCTCCTTGTAAAATGGCGCGACGCCACGCCGCAACCTTTTTACGGGGGAACCATGTCCTTCACCCGGGAGGAACTTTCCAGGTATTCGCGCCACCTGATGCTGCCGGAGGTCGGCCTGGAGGGGCAGGAAAAGCTGAAGCGCGCCTCGGTGCTTCTGGTCGGGCTGGGGGGCCTGGGCTCCCCCATCGCCCTGTACCTGGCCGCGGCCGGGCTGGGCCGCATCGGCCTGGCCGATTTCGACGTGGTCGACACCAGCAACCTGCAGCGCCAGGTCATCCATTCGGGCGAGAGCGTGGGCAGGCTCAAGGTGGATTCCGCGGCCGACCGCCTGGGGCGCCTCAATCCCTTCGTGGACATCCAGCCCTACCGCCAGGGCGTGGGCCCGGCCAACGCCGGCGACATCCTCAAGGACTACGACATGGTGGTGGGCGCCACCGACAATTTCGAGACCCGCTACGCCCTCAGCGACGCGGCCGTCCGGCAGGGCAAGCCCAACGTCTACGGGGCCATCCACCGTTTCGACGGCCAGGTGGCGGTCTTCCCGGCCGGAGGCCGTCCCTGCTACCGCTGCCTCTTCCCCGAGGCGCCGCCCCCCGACATGGCCGCCCCGGCCGGGGTCCTGGGGGTGCTCCCCGGCATCGTGGGGCTGATCCAGGCGGCCGAGGTCCTCAAGCTCATCCTGGGCAGGGGCCGGTCCCTGGCCGGCCGCCTGCTGCTCTTCAACGCCCTGGAAATGGGCTTCAAGGAGCTTCCCCTGCGGGGCGACCCGGCCTGTCCGGCCTGCGGCCGCCGCTGAGGCCGCGCCTCAGCCCCTGCCCCTCCGCGCCGCCGCGTGCAGGGTCTGGTGCCCCCCCATCTCGCAGGAGGTCGCCCCGGCCGCGGGCAGGTAGCATTCGCGCATGTAGTCGCTGACCATGCGGGCGGCCGAGAAGCGCCAGGCCAGGCTCGAGATGGTGCGCTTCATGGAACGCACCCAGGCGTGGGGCAGGCCGTTCTCCAGGCGGTCGTAGAAGCGGGGGATGACCTCGTTTTCCAGGGTCTGGTAGAGGTTCTCCACGTCGCGCCCGCGCTGGACGCCGCTGTCGGCGTGCACCAGGCCCCTGCCGATGGCGAAGCCGTTGACCCCGTCGTAGCCCTCCGCCCACCAGCCGTCCAAGATGGAGCAGTTGAGCCCGCCGTTCAAAAGCACCTTCATGCCGCTGGTCCCGCAGGCCTCCAGGGGACGCTCCGGGTTGTTCAGCCACACGTCCACGCCCTGCACCAGGTTGCGGGCGATGCCGATGTCGTAGTCCTCCACGAAGACCAGCTTCCCCCGGAACCGCTCCTCGCGCGACAGGCGCGCGATCTGCTGGATGAGCTGCTTGCCTCCGTCGTCCTTGGGATGGGCCTTGCCGGCGAAGATGAACTGCACGGGCCGGTGGGGGTCGTTGAGCAGCCCCGCCAGGCGGTCGGGCTGGTCGAAGAGCAGGGTGGCCCGCTTGTAGGTGGCGAAACGCCGCGAGAAGCCGATGGTGAGCCTGAGAGGGTCCAGGGCCTGGTCCAGGCCGGCGGTGTCGTCGCCCCGGCGCTTGGCCTGCAGCTTCAGCTGGCGCCGCACGAACTGGATGAGGTTGGTCTTCAGCAGCAGGTGGGTCTCCCACAGCTCGCCTTCGTCCACGTTGCGGATGTTGCGCCACACCTCGGGGTCGGCCATGGTCTCCTGCCAGTTGCGGCCCAGCAGGCGCTCGTAGAGGCGCTGCATCACCGGGGCCAGCCAGCTGGCCACGTGCACGCCGTTGGTGATGTGGCCGATGGGGATCTCCTCGAGGGGCCGCCCCAGCCACAGGTCGCGCCACATGGCGCGCGACACCTTGCCGTGCAGGTTCGACACGGCGTTGCGGCTCACCGAGCATTTCAGCGCCAGCACCGTCATGGTGAAGGCCTCGCCGTGGTCCTGGGGCCGCACCCGGCCCAGCGCCATGAAGTCGTCGGGGCTGAGGCGCAGGCGGGCGCGCAGCCAGCCCAGGTTCTCCTCCACCAGGTCGCCGCCGAAGCGGTCGTGGCCTGCCGGCACGGGGGTGTGGGTGGTGAAGCAGGTCTGCAGCATGGTCTCCTCGCGCGCCGCCTGGAACGTGTAGCCGTCCTCCTCCATGCGCTCGCGGATGCGCTCCAGCACGGCGAAGGCGCAGTGCCCCTCGTTGAGGTGCAGCACGCCGGGCCGGATGCCGGCGGCGCGCAGGGCCCTCAGCCCCCCG
>JAJYGY010000348.1 GCA_021790555.1 bacterium | reverse complement strand
TTCAATTATTCCATCAACGGAACCACCGAGGCGACCAACTTCGACATCTACGCGGATTCCGGCGGGCAGTACCGCGCCGACGACAAGGTCTACGACAACATCAGCCCCGGCCCGGGCGGCCAGATCCTCATCCAGTTCTCGCCCGGCGCGGCCGACCAGCCCAAGGTGGACGCCATCCAGATCGTCCCCATGCCCCAGACCCCGACCCCCACCGCCACGCCCTCCCCCAGCGCCACCATCAGCCCCACCTTCTCCGCCAGCCCCACCTTGTCGCCCACGCCCACGGCAAGCCCGGACTTTTCCCATACTCCCACGCCCACGGCCAGCCCCAGTTTCAGCTTCAGCCCCACCTTCTCCGCCTCCCCCAGTTTCACCGTCACTCCCACCAGCAGCCCGACGCCAACCCCCAGCCCCAGCTTCACGGCCTCCGGCACCTGCACGGTTACCCCGACCGCCAGCCCCAGCGCCACCATCAGCCCCACCTTCTCGGCCAGCCCCAGCCCCGCGCCGGCCACCCCCGGCACGGGCCAGGACGTGGTGCTGCGGGTCCTGCCCGGCCCCAACCCCAACCCGCGCGTGCTCTACCTGGACATGGCGGGGCAGGCGGACGAAATCACCTGCCGGCTCTACACCACGGCCCTCACCCTCGCCGCCGAGCTGAAGATCCCGGCAGACTGCCGGGCCGGCTGGTACACCCTGTCCCTGCCCCCGGGCTGGTCGCGGGGCCTGGGAAACGGGGTCTATTTCCTCGTCGTCACCCCCTCGCTGGGCGGTTCGCCCGGCAAGGGGGCCAGCCCCGTGGACCTGGCCATCTACAGGTAGATTCGTTTCCAAAATCCGGGCGAAACCGGGTCTTCCTCGGGGGAAAATCTCGGGGGGATCAATACCCGTGGGCGGCCACTTCGGCCAGGGACTGGCGGGCGAAGTGGAAGGTGAGGGGCTCGTGGGCCACGCCCTCCACCCAGGTCCAGTAGGCGCGGGCCTTGGCCCACTCCCGGTCCTTCAGGTAGAGGCTGCCCAGGATGCGCATCAGCATCTCGGAGCGGCCGGGCTGGGCCACCAGGTATTCCAGGTACCGGATGGCTTTCTTGCTCTGGTTGAAGCGCTGGTAGGTCAGGGCGGCCATGAACAGGCGGTAGCGGTTGCCCTGCTTGTCCAGGGAGATGGCCCGCTTCAGCAGGTCCACGGCCTGGCCGTAGCGGTGGAGGTTCCACCCCAGGATGGAGGCCCCGTCCTCGATGGCGAAGCGGAAATAAGGGTCCAGCCAGAGCAGCTCGCGGAACATGGGGTAGAGCTGCTGGTAGTTGGCGTCCCTCTGCATGTGCCAGTCGCCGTAGTACTGCAGGTAGTCGATGTAGACCCAGTCCGCCGCCAGGCAGCGCATGCCGCCCAGGGCCGCCACGAAGGAGAAGCGCGACAGCCGGGGGGGGATGGCCTGGTCGAAGGCCAGGGGGATGTCGTAGCTGGAGGCCTCGGCGGCCACCCCCCTTTGCTGGCAGTACCAGGCGCCGGCCAGCAGGACGGCCAGCAGGCCCGCCTTCAGCGAGGCGCCGGCGACTGGGCCCGGGCGCGCCATGTCAGTACTCCTTCCCTTCATACTGCCAGATAGCCAGCAGCAGCACCGCCGACCCGTAGAGCAGGCCGTAGGCCAGCGGCCACAGGAAGGTCCAGGCCGTCATGTCGCCCCAGGGCAGCACCAGGGTGTCCTTGAAGTTGAACAGGCCCAGGTTGGGAAGCAGGTAGTAGAGCACCCGCACCGCCTCGGCCAGGCGCGCTTCCTTGATCTTGATGACCCACTGCAGCAGGTTGGTGGTGAAGTGCCCGAGGCAGAAGACGAAGATGGAGTAGATGGCGCAGGCCGGCACCGAGGAGGCCCATACCGAGAAAAGGAGGATGACCAGCGTGAAAAGGCAGTTCTCAAGGAAGAGGTACAGGCAGGTGACCAGGAAGGGGAAGTAGATGAAATGCACCCCGTGCCACCAGCTGGTCAGGTAGAGCACGGCCAGCATGCCGGCCTGGTTCATGGCCAGCAGCAGGATGGAGCCCAGGGCCTTGCCCAGCAGGTACTGCCAGCGCCGCACGGGCTTCACCAGCAGGATGCTGATGGTTTTCAGCTCCGTCTCCTCGAACAGCAGCACCACGTGGGCCAGCAGGATGGTGAGGAAGCCGATCCACTCGAAGGCCAGGAGGCCGAAATCGCGGGCCAGGCGGAACTCCGCCTCGGCCGCCAGGTCGGAAAGGAAAACCGAGAGTCCGGCCACGGACAGGGCGAAGATGAAGAGCACCGAGAGGATGCGGTTGCGCAGGCACTGCCGGAAGATGTTGGCGGCGATGGTCCAGACGGCGTCCATGCTCAGGCCTCCTCCATGACTTTCAAGAAAGCGGTTTCCAGGGGCGAGCCCAGGCTCAGCACGGCCGGCCGCGAGGTGTGGAAGGGCGCCAGGCCCGCCAGCACGGCCTTCAGGCTTTCGGTGCGCACCCGCAGGTTCCAAATGCGGTTCTCCAGCCTGGGCCGCAGCTTCGCGCGCCTCAGCCAGGCCAGGGCCCGGGAGTCCAGCTTCACGAAGCCCAGCGAAACCCAGGACTGGTGCCGGGCCACCAGGTTGGGCACCGAATCCACCACCTTCATGCGCCCGCCCGCCATCAGGCCCACGCGGTCGCAAAGCTTTTCCACCTCGCTCAGGTTGTGGGTGTTGAAGAAGAGGGTCTTGCCGGCATTTTTCATGTTCAGCAGCAGGTCGCGGAACTCCTTGGTGCCCATGGGGTCCAGGCCGGACATGGGCTCGTCGAGGAAGAGCAGCTCCGGCTCGTGCAGCAGGGCCTGGGCCATGCCCACCCGCTGCTGCATGCCCTTGGAATACTCGCGGATGGGCGAGCGGGCCCGGCCCCACAGGCCCACCAGTTCCAGCACCTCCTGGACCCTTTTGGTGAGCGCCCCGCCCGCCATGGAATGCAGCCGGCCGTAGAAGTGCAGGACCTCCCAGGCGCTCAGGTACTTGGGGAAGGAGGGCAGCTCGGGCAGGTAGCCGAACTTGGGCCGCGCGGCCAGCGACCCGGCGTCCCTGCCGAAGAGCAGCACCCGGCCCGAATCCGGCTTGAGCAGGCCGATCATCACCTTCATCAGCGTGGATTTCCCGGCGCCGTTGAGGCCCACCAGCCCGAAGACCTCCCTGCGGTACAGGCTCAGCGACACTTCCCTGAGGGCCTGGGCCTTCAGCGGCCTCCAGAAATCCCCGCTCTTGTATTTCTTGGAAACCCGGTCCACCACGGCGATGGCGTCGTCCATGTGCCCGTCCCCCCTCCCGTTCATTTCCCGGCCCGGCCCTTGCGGGGGCTCCTTCCCTTCCCCGGCTTCCAGGCCATGCCGGGCTTTTCCCTGGCCGGCCCCTTCACCGGCCGGTTCTTGGAATCCACGAAAACCAGACGAGGGTGAAACCCGGAAAGTTCCCGCTCCTCCAGCAGTCCGTAGGCCAGGACGATGATCAGGTCCCCGGGCACGGCCAGCAGCGCGGCCGGGCCGTTGAGGCAGACCATGCCGCTGCCGGCCGCGCCCTCGATGAGGTAGGTTGTCAGCCGGCTGCCGTTGGCCAGGTTGAGCACCTGCACCTGCTCGTAGGGCGCCAGCCCGGCCGCCTTCATCAGGTCGGCGTCAAGGGTCAGGCTGCCCACGTAGTCCACCTCGGTCTGGGTGACCGTGGCCCGGTGGATTTTGGACTTGCACATCAGACGGATCATGGGATTCACCGAATCAGGAGGTTGTCGATCAGCCGGGTCCGGCCCAGCCGGACGGCGGCGACGGCGAGGGCCGGCAGGGCCGGACCCTTCAGGCCGGCCAGGGTTTCCGGGTCGACCAGGGAAAAGTAATCGATGTGGAAGCCGCCCTCCCGAAGGGGGGCCCTGGCCCGGCGCAGCACCTCGCCGACCGGAAGGCCTTCGCGGCGAAGCAGCTCCCCGGCCCGCTCCAGGGACCGGTGCAGCAGGGGGGCCAGGCGCCTTTCCTCCGGGTCCAGGTAGCGGTTGCGCGAGGACAAGGCCAGGCCGTCGCGCTCGCGCTCGGTGGGGCACCCCACCACCTTCAGGGGAAAATGCAGGTCGCGGACCATCTTCCTCACCACCAGGTACTGCTGGTAGTCCTTCAGGCCGAAATAGGCCCGGTCCGGCCGCACCAGCAGGAAGAGCCCGGCCACCACCGTGGCCACGCCCCTGAAGTGGCCGGGCCGGAAGGCCCCCTCCAGGCGGCGCGTCAGGGGGCCCTCCACCTCCACCCAGGTGGCGGCCTCCGGGGGATACATCTCCGCCTCGCCCGGCGCGAAGACCGCGTCCGGCTTCAGGGCCGCCAGCAGTTCCAGGTCCCGTTTGAGGGTCCTGGGATAGCGGCCGAAATCCTCGCCCCGGCCGAACTGCGTGGGGTTGACGAAGATGGACACCACCACCGCGCCGCATTCGCGCCTGGCCCGCCGCACCAGGGAAAGGTGCCCGGCGTGCAGGGCGCCCATGGTGGGCACGAAGCCCACGCGCTTTCCCGCCCGGCGCGGGGGCCGCAGGAAGGCCTCCAGGGAGGCCCCGGTCTTGAAAAGTCTGGGAAGCATGGCGATCCCCCGGGCCCGCTAGGCCCTGGTGTATTCCCTGCCGGGGAAGGCCCCCGACCGCACCTCGGCGCAGTACTGGCCGAAGGCCCTTGTCATGCCGGCGTACTGCCCGGCGTAATCCTTGGCGAAGCCCGGACGGTGGCCGGGGTTGAGCCCCAGCACGTCGTGGCAGACCAGCACCTGGCCGTCGCAGCGCGGGCCGGCCCCGATGCCCAGCGTGGGCACCTGGAGGGCCCGGGTCACCCGGCCTGCCAGCTCCGCCGGCACCGCCTCCAGCACCAGGCTGAAGGCGCCGGCCTTCTCAAGGGCGCGGGCCGCCTTCAAGAGCCTCTGGGCTCCGGCCTTCTCCCTGGCCTGCACCCGGTAGCCCCCCAGGGCGTGCACGGACTGGGGGGTCAGGCCCAGGTGCCCCATCACCGCGATGCCCGCCGAGCGCAGCAGCGCCACCGTGGCGGCGACCTCCTCCCCGCCCTCCAGCTTGACGGCCTGGGCCCCGGTCTCCTTCAAAATGCGGCCGGCCTGGCGCAGGGCCATCTGGGGCGATTCCTGGTAGCTCATGAAGGGCATGTCAACCACCACCAGGGCCCGCTTCACGGCGCGCCGCACGGCCCGGGCGTGGTGGATCATGTCCTCCACGGTCACCGGCAGGGTGCTGTCGTATCCCAGCACCGCCATGCCCAGCGAATCGCCCACCAGGGCCACCTCGGCCCCGGCCTCGTCCAGGGCCAGGGCCGTGGGGTAGTCGTAGGCGGTCAGCATGGCGATCTTCTCGCCCTGCCGCTTCATCTTCAGCAAAGTCCTGACGGTCACGGGCCTGGTCTGCGCGGGTGTTTCCATGCTGCGTTCCTGGGTGGGGGTTGGGCCGCCGCCTCGCGGCTATTTCTTCAGGGGAGTGTAGTAGTGCGTGCCGCTGCGGGTGTCCTGGACGCGGTTGAGCAGGTCGGGAAGGTCGTTGGGGTTTCCGGCCAGGTCCAGGTCGTTGGTGTTGACCACCAGCAGGGCGCTGTCGCTGTAGTGGAAGAAGAAGGTGTTGTAGGCCTTGTTCAATTCCTCCAGGGTCTGGAAGGAGAGCCCCTTGTCCTGGATCTTGCCGGCCGCCTTCAGCCGCTGCAGCAGCACCTCGGTGGAGGCCTGCAGGTAGACCACCAGGTCGGGCCGGGGAAAGGGTTCGCGCATCAGCAGCCGGTAGAGCTGCTCGTAGAGCGCCAGTTCGGCGTCGGAAAGGCCCAGGTAGGCGAAGATGCGGTCCCGCTCCATCAGGTAGTCCGACACCAGGCTTCGGGCGAAGAGCTCTCCCTGGGCCAGCTCCCCCTGCTGCTTGAAGCGCGAAAGCAGGAAGAACACCTGCGTGACGAAGGCGTAGGCGCGCCGGTCCCGGTAGTAGTGCGCCAGGAAGGGGTTGGCCTCGGCGGTGTCCCTCACCAGGCGCGCCTCCATCCTCTTGGCGAGGGCCTCGGCCAGCAGGGTCTTGCCGGCGCCGGTCACG
>JAJYGY010000247.1 GCA_021790555.1 bacterium | reverse complement strand
CCAGCCCGGCGGCCTGGGCCCAGGCCTTTTCGGCCACCGGCGCGGTGTCGACGCAGGACTTCAGCGCCACGGCGGGGCCGAACTCCCGCCGCAGGGAGGCTTCCAGGACCTCCAGCCGGGACCCCATCACCTGGTGGTAGTCGTCGCCCCAGGCGTAGCGCGAGATCCAGGGGCCCGGACCGGCCTCCGTGGAATAGGGCCGGTCCGTGTTGTAGAGCAGGCCCAGGCAGACCATGGACTTCGCCCCGGGCAGCACCCGCCGCGGGTCCAGGCGCTTCTCCTCCTGGCGCCCCAGGTACGCCATGTCGCCGGCGAAGCCCAGCTTCAGCCATTCGGAATAGAAGCCCAGCCTCTCGGGCGGCGAGTCCAGGCCGGCGATGCCGCACAGCGAGAACCCTGCCTGGAGGGCCAGGGCCTTGACGCGCTCTTCCGGGGCCACGGTCCCTCCTTCAGTCAGCCTTTTTCCCATTCTTCGCGCGGCCCCGGCTTCAGCCGGAAAAGGGGATGCGGCCGCGGGCCATCCAGGGCGGCAAGCCGGCGGCCCCATGCCGGGTCCCTCCGGGCCACCTTCCTGCGCAGGTGGCTCCACTCGAATTCCAGCTGGCCGCGCCGCAGCGGAAGCCGCGGCCGCCGGGAGGGGCGGCCGGGCCTCAGGATCTTCGACCCGTCGAAGCGGTAGCCCCGCCGGAGGGCCTCCCGGCGCACCCCGGCGAGGAAGGCGCCCAGGGCCTCCAGGGGCCGGGCGCAGGCGCGGAACCGCTGGAGCTGGGGATGCCGGGTGTAGCCCCGGGTGCCGCCGGCCAGCACCTTCTGGGCCAGCAGCCCCTCCCTCCACAGCGCCACCAGGGCCCGCCTGTCCAGCAGGGACGGATGCAGGGACCAGAGCCGCACGCGCCCCCCCTATTCCCCGATGATCTTGACGATCACCCGTTTCTTCCTCTGCCCGTCGAACTCGGCGTAGTGCACCTGTTCCCAGGGCCCGAAATCCAGGCGGCCCTGGGTGACGGCCAGCACCACCTGCTGGCCCAGCAGCTGGCGCTTGAGGTGGGCGTCGCCGTTGTCCTCGCCGGTCTGGTGATGGTGGTAGGGGCGTCCCCCGGGCGCCAGCTTTTCCAGCAGTTCCAGGATGTCCTGGTACAGGCCCCCCTCGGCGTCGTTGACGTACACGCTGGCCGTGATGTGCATGGGGTTGACCAGCATCAGGCCCTCGCGCACCCCGGACTTCTCCAGGACGCGCTCCAGTTCGGGCGTGATGTTGCGGATCTCCCTGCGCCGGGAGGTGTTGAAGACCAGGTATTCGGTGTGGGACTTCATGGCGGCACCGGGAAAAAGGGTCGTCGCTTCCAGGCGCCCACCCTACCGCAGCGGCCCAGGCCGGTCAATCCGCCCGCGCGCCCGGGGCCGGCGCCGAAACCTTTTGTCATCCGCCGTGAAACCGGTATAATGAATTTCCGCGGGCGCTCCCGCGCCCGCTTTCTCCGCGCTCCAGGGTCTCCCTTGAAATTCGTCGACTGGCTGGAACAGAGGTTCGGCCGCTTCGCCATCCCCAACCTGGTCACCTACATCGTCTTCGGGCAGGCAGCCTTCTGGGTGCTGGGCCTGGTCCAGCCCGACGCCCTGAGCTTCCTCTTCTTCGACCCCGGCCTGATCGCCCGGGGGGAATGGTGGCGGGTGGTGAGCTTCGTGCTCATCCCGCCCGAAATGAACGTCTTCTTCCTCTTCTTCGCCCTGTACTTCCTCTACCTGGTGGGCCAGGGAGTGGAACGGGCCTGGGGCAGCTTCCGCCTCAACCTCTTCTACCTGCTGGGCGTGGCCGCCCACGCGCTGGTGGGCTTCACCTTCGGCGGCGGCATCACGCCGGACTACCTCAACCTGGCGTTGTTCCTCGTCTTCGGCACGCTCTACCCGGATTTCGAGGTGCTCTTCTTTTTCGTCATCCCGCTGAAGATGCGCTGGCTGGCCATCCTGGACGCCGGGTTCATGGTGCTGTCGGTGCTGGGGGCCGGCATGGTCTACCGCTTCTGCTCGCTGTTCTCGCTGGCCGACTACCTGCTCTTCTTCGGGCCCGAACTGTGGGCCCTGATGCGGCTGCGCCAGCAGGTGATGCAGAACCGCGTGGAATTCGAGGCGGCCAAGGAGGCCGCGGTGGTGCGGGCGCCGCCCAAGGTCTGCTGCCAGTGCGGCCGCGGCCACGAACAGGGCGCCGACATCAGGCTGTGCACCTGCCCGGCCTGCTCGCCGGAGGGGAAGTACTGGTGCACCGAGCACCTGGGCCCCCACCTGGCCCCGGCCCCGCGGGACGCCCAGGCGCCCCCCCCCGCCGCCGAGCCGGCCCAGCCGGCCCCCAGGCCCTCCCGCAAACCCTCCTCCCGGCCCGGCCGCCCGGCCAAAAAGCCCCGGGCGCCGCGCGCCTGAGGCCTGTGGGCGGAGGATCCCCTTGCCGGACTTCATCCTTCAATTGAAAGGCGCGGCCTTCGGGCCCGGCGGCCGGGAAATCCTGGCCGGCCTGGACTGGACCCTGGAGCCGGGCCAGCGCTGGGCCCTGCTGGGCCCGGCGGGAAGCGGCAAGACCAGCCTGGCCAGGGCGCTGTGCGGCGAGATTCCGCTTTCCGGCGGGCAAAGGCGCCTCCCCGATTCCGCGGGGCCGGACCCTGCCCTGTACGTGGGCTTCGGCACCGGGGGCGAGCAGGCCCTCCGTCGCAGCCCCTACCTCCAGGCCCGCTGGTACGGCTGGGAGGAGGAGGGCGCCCCCAGCCTCGCCGACTTCCTGCGCGGCGAAAAAGCCAACCCCTTCGTGCTCTCCGCCTCCCCGCTTCCGGCCACGGACCTGGAAACCGGCCCGGCCCGCGCCCTGGTCGAAAGGCTGGGCCTGGCCCCGCTGCTTTCGCGCCGGATGATGCAGCTTTCCAACGGCGAGCTGCGCCGCGCCCTGATGGCCCGGGCCCTGATGAAGAGGCCGCCCCTGCTGGTGCTGGACGACCCCTTCACCGGTCTGGACAAGGCCTCGCGCCGCGAGGTGGGGCTGGCCCTGGAGGAACTCATGGCCCGGGGGCAGGACCTGGTGCTGGCCGCGGCGCGCGCCGGCGACCTGCCCGGAGGGCTGACCCACTTCCTGCGCCTTCAGGCCGGGTCCCCGCCCCTGCAAGGGCCCATCTCCTCCCTGCCCACGGCCCCCCCGGCCGGGGCCGGCGCGCCCGAGGCCTTCGACCTGCCCGGGGACCTTCTCCGCCCGGCCGGGCCCCCGCCGCCGGGGCCCTACGTGGAGCTGAACCACGTCCACGTGGGCTACGGCGAAACCCGCATCCTCAAGGACCTGTCCTGGAAGGTGGAAAGGGGACAGCGCTGGCTGCTGGCCGGGCCCAACGGTTCGGGCAAGAGCACCCTCTTGAGCCTCCTCCTGGCGGACCATCCCCAGGCCTACGCCAACGACCTGGTGCTCTTCGGAAAAAAACGGGGAAGCGGGGAGAGCATCTGGGACATCAAGAAGAACCTGGGTTGGGTGGGACCGGAACTTCAGGCCTTCCTTCCCGGGCGGGCGCCCTTGTGGAAGGTGGTAGCCTCCGGCTTTTTCGACAGCCTGGACCTGTTCCGCCCCTGCGCGCCCCACCAGGAGGCCCGGGCCAGGGGCTGGCTGGCGGCCCTGGGGCTGGCCCCCCTGGCCGGGGCCTCCTTCCACGGGCTTTCCCAGGCCCAGCAGAGGCTGGGCCTGCTGGCCAGGGCCCTGGTGAAGGGGCCGGCCCTGCTGCTTCTGGACGAGCCCGCCCAGGGCCTGGATGCCGGGGGCCGGCGCCTGCTGCTCTCCGTGCTGAAGGCCCTGGCCCGGGACCCGGATTTCACCCTCGTGTACGTCACCCACCACGACGACGAAATCCCGGACTGCCTCACCCATTCCCTGCGGCTGGAAGCCGGCCGGGCCGTTTCCCTCGGCCCCCTGCCCTGACGAAACTTCCGGCCGGTCGCGCAAAAAAAAGGGGCCTGGAGCGTCGCTCCCGGCCCCTTTTCACGCCGTCTTGCGGCGGAATCCCTCAGTCGTGGGTGTGCAGCAGCACCTCGTCCACCAGGAAACTGCCCTCACCCGGGCTCTCCACGCCCAGGTTGAAGGTGTCGATGTGGCTCAGGTCCAGGGGGGCGCCCTTCTTGGCGTCCTTGGGCTGGTAATAGGGGTTCAGCTTGAAGAGCGACAGCGGCGCCTTGAGGGTCTGCCACCTGCCCGTGCCGTCGGCGTGCAGGGTCGGGCCCACGTAGGCGTTCTGGTTGGCGTCGTTGAAGGCCAGCTGCAGGTCCACCGGCTTGTCCGACTTCACCTTCAGGGTGAGGTACTTGCCGGCCGACCAGTCCTGGCCTCCCCAGGCGTCCCCGGTCCGCATCCACACCCCCAGCCAGCCGCCCTCCTTCAGGTCGTAGCGGATCCTGCCCACCGTGTTGCCCTTCCTGTCCGGGTCGGGCACGGCCTCCAGGCTGACCTTGCAGCCCGTCTTGTCGTCCTGGAAGGTCCCGTAGCCCGTGCCCAGGCTCTCGAAATCCTGCACCGCCAGGATGCCGTCCGGCCCGCTGCCGTCGCGCAGCCCGGTCTCGGCCTCCACCTTTCCCTGAAGCAGCTCCACCGGACCCAGTTCCAGCTCGGTGGAACCCTTGCGCTCCGGGCTGACCACCAGGTTGACGACATGGGAGGCGTCGAAATGCCCGTCCTTGGGGGCGTCGGGAAGGGTCCAGGGGCTTTTCTTGAACCGGTCCAGCGGAAGGGTGAAGGTCTGCCAGCCCGTGGCTCCGACCCGCACCTCGGCCTGCACCTGGTTCTTCTGGGCGTCCGTGAGCATGACGGTGTAGCGGCCGGTGGGGTCGGCCTTGGCCTTGAACCGCAGGGCCGTGTCCCCGGTGAGGTCGCCCTGTTCCACCACGCTCCAGAACCCGCCCCACTGCACCAGGTCGTCGCGCATGCGCAGGGCCCGGCTCCCCTTTTCCGGACCCTTCACCAGGTCCAGGCTCACCTTGCTTCCCTTGCCGTCGTCGTAGGTGCCGACGGTCCTGCCGATCTCGACGCCGCTCCAGTCCTGCAGGGTGGCGGCCCCCAGGCCTGCCGCCAGGGCCATCAGCAGCAGCGCCGTGTTCCAGGTCCTCATCTTCATGGCTTCCTCCTCGCTGGGCGGCCTCGGCCGCCGGAATGTACCGGGCCATTCGACGCCGGAGGCCCGCCCAAGGTGTCGTTCAATTTCCGGGTCCCAGGGCCAGGGCCGTGGGTTCGCGCTCGCTGCTCCACAGGTACTGGTCCAGGCGGCCATGGATGCTGTCGTGCAGCCGCAGGAAGCGGCGGGTCTGTTCCGGATTCAGCAACTGGGCGATCTGGTCCTCGCCGTCGCGGGCCAGGTCGCCGACCTCGATCTGCCAGGCCCGGCGGCGCAGGTCCATGCGGGCCTTCTGTTCGGCCAGCACCAGGGCCACCCGCCGGCGCTGCTCCGAATCCAGGTCCAGTTCCCAGCCCAGGCGGTCCACGAAGCGGGTGGTGGGGTCCCAGCGGGCCAGGGTGCGGTTGAAATACAGGCGCATGGCCCAGGCGCCCAGGCCAAGGCCCAGGCCAAGGCCCAGGAGCACCAGCACGGCGGGATGGGCGAGGCGGCGCATCACAGGCTCCCGGAAGCGGAGGGGTCCGCGGCGCTGTAGGCGAAGGCGTGGTCGGCCCGCAGCCAGCCCCGCTCTGGATGCCAGAAGGCGCTGAGGCACAGCAGCAGGGCCAGGCCCGCGGCCAGGGGCGCCAGCCAGCCGGGCAGCCCGCGGCCCTGCCCGCGCAGGCGCGCGGCCACCCGCGCCGCCAGCCAGGGGGCCGAGGCGGAAGGGTCCCAGGCGCGCAGCACGGCCCGGCAGTCCGGGCAGGCCTCCAGGTGCGCCCGAAGCGAGGCTTCCTGGCCGGGCGGAAGGCGCCCGGACAGGAAATCGTCGGCGAGGCTCAGGGTTTCCAGATGTTGCATGGTCGGCTCCTGGTGATCAGACGTCCGGGGGACGCAGGAAGTGTCTCAGCTTTTCGCGGGCGCGCTTCAGCCGGCCCTTGATGCCGTCCAGGCTCAGTCCCAGGCGCCGGCCCATCT
>JAJYGY010000295.1 GCA_021790555.1 bacterium | reverse complement strand
TGGGCCCGGAAGGCGCGGCGGCGGGAACGGCGGCCGCCCGCGGCGCGGGGGGCAGGGGGGTGGGCCGCGGGCTGGGCGGGGGAGTGACCGTGGGCAGGGGGGGAGGCACCAGGCCGTCCCGGCGGGCCACGTTGTGGGAATGGCGCACCAGCAATTCCTTGGCCGCGCGAAGGGCCCCGCCGGCCGGGACGGGATTGGCGTCCTCCGAAGGCACCGCCATGGCCCAGTCCGGAAGATCCGGCTGCGACGGGGAGGCGGCGGAAGGCGGCGGGGCCGGCGGCGGGGGTGAGGGCCGGCGCAGCTGCAGGACCAGCAGCACGGCCATCACCAGGGTGGCCAGCCCCAGCAGCAGCGGGGCCGGCGACCAGAAGGGGGAGGGCTCCCCGCCCGTGAGCAGGTCGAGCGCGGCGTCCCTGCCCTGGCGGGAGGCCAGTTTTTCCAGGGCCAGGGCCTTGGAGGCCCGCCGCAGGACCTTCCTGGCCAGGGCGGGGTTGGGGGCCGGCGCGGCCTCCACGTGCAGGGCCTTCAGCCCCTCGGCCTCCAGGAAGGCGCGGCGGCAGTCCGCGCATTCCGCCAGGTGGCGCCGGCAGCGCGAACGCTCGGCCTCGCCCATGCGTCCAAGCGAAAGGTCCAGCACCTGGAAAAGGCTGAGGTGTTCGGCGTCCCGTTCCGTCACGGCCGCACCCCGAAAGGATCGCCCAGGCGCCGCTTGAACCGGGCGTAGGCCTGCCACAGTTCGATCTTGAGGGTCTCCTCGTCCGTCTCCAGGATCTCCGACACCTGGCCGAAGGGCATGCCTTCCAGCAGGGTGAGCACCAGGATCTCGCGCTGGCGGGGGGCCGTGGCGGCCAGGGCCGCCTGCAGGTGGCGCCGGCGCGATTCCAGGTCCGCGCCCGCGGGCCCGGCGGGCTCGGGGGCGGGCGCGGGAAGCGCGTTGGCCTCCAGCCACTGGCGGCACAGGCGCGAGGCCAGGACCATCATCTGGACGGAAAAGCGGCGGCTGCCGTCCCAGTCGCGGCGGCGCTCGAAGAGCTTGAGCATGCACTCCTCGAAGAGCTGGTCGGCCGCGAATTCCCAGCCGGTCATGCGCCAGAAGTAGCGGCGCAGGCGCTCCTGCCAGCGGTCCATGAGGTCCTGGAAGGCCTCCAGGCTGTCGCCGGCCAGGGCCTGCAGGAGCTGCTCGTCGTCGGCCACCTCGCGCAGGTCGAATTTGCGGATTTTTTCCATCGGCTCGGGGGGTTCCCAGGGAGATTCCGGGCGGAAGTCGCGCCCGGGCGAAACGTTTTGACATTGACGAAGGCGCCATGGAAAATGGGCGCGCCTCCTTATTACCACAAAAGGCGTTTTCCTAGAAAGTCCCGATTGAGGGGATTCCACGCGGGCCCGCGGGGGCCCGCCGGCGTCCCGGAGGCGGGATTAGACGACGGGGGATCGATGAAGAGTTTCCGTGAAGCCATGTCCGAGAAGGTGCTCATCTTCGACGGGGCCTGCGGCACCAACCTGCAGTTCCAGCACCTCACAGCCGAGGATTTCGGGGGCAAGGAGGGCTTCAACGACTGGCTGGTGGTGTCCAAGCCCGGCGTCATCCGCGCCCTGCACGAGTCCTTCCTGGAGGCGGGCTGCGACGTGGTGGAGACCGACACCTTCGGCTCCACCCGCCTGAAGCTGCGGGAGTACGGTGAGGAGGACAAGGTGAAGGAGGTCAACCACGCGGCCGTGAGGATCGCGCGGGAGGCCTGCGAAAAGTACCGCGGGCTGGACGGCAGGCCGCGCTTCGTGGCCGGGTCCATGGGGCCCACCGGCATGCTGCCGGCCGCGGAGGACCCGGACCTCTCCAACATCAGCCCGGAGGAGCTGGAGGAGGCCTACTTCGAGCAGGCCGGGGCCCTCATCGAGGCGGGCGTGGACGCCCTGCTGCTGGAGACGGCCCAGGATCTCCTGGAGCTGCGCTCCGCGCTCTACGGCTGCCGGCGGGCCATCGCCCGGTCCGGCCGCGACGTGGTGATGATGACCCAGACGACCCTGGACGCCAACGGCAAGATGCTGCTGGGCACGGACATCGGCGCCTGCATGGAGACCCTGGTGCGCCTGGGCACCGACGTGATCGGCCTCAACTGCTCCACCGGGCCCCTGGAGATGAAGGACTCGGTGCGCTTCCTGTGCGAGAAGTGCCCCCTGCCCGTGTCGGTCATCCCCAACGCCGGCATGCCCGAGAACCTGGGCGACGGCCGGGCCCGCTACCCCATGACGCCCGAGCGCATGGCCGCCGCGCTGAGGGACTTCACCCACGAGCTGGGCGTGGACATCGTGGGCGGCTGCTGCGGCACCACCCCGGCCCACCTGAAGGCCGTGGTGGAGGCGGTGGGGGCGCTGAAGCCGAGGCGGCGCGGGGCCTACCCGCGCCTGGAGCCGGCGGCGGCCTCGATGCTGAAGCGCGTGCCCCTCAGGCAGGAGCCCGCGCCGCTGATGATCGGCGAGCGCTGCAATTCGCAGGGTTCGCGGAAGTTCAAGCAGCTGCTCCTCTCCGACGACTACGACGCCATGGTGGCCGTGGCCCGCGAACAGGTGGAGTCGGGCGCCCACGTGCTGGACCTGTGCGTGGCCCTGACCGAGCGGTCGGACGAGAAGGAGCAGATGAGGAAGCTGGTCAAGAAGCTCTGCCTCTCCGTGGACGCGCCCCTGGTCGTCGATTCCACCGAGGCCGACGTGGTGGAGTCGGCCCTGGGCATCCTTCCCGGGAGGGCCATCGTCAATTCCATCAACCTGGAGGGCGACGGCGGCCGCATGCGCCGCATGGCCCCGGTGATCAAAAAGTTCGGGGCCGCGGCCGTGGCCCTGACCATCGACGGCCCCTGCGTGGAGGAGTTCCTCAGGCAGGGCCTCTTCTCGCCCGGCTTCGCCGCCACCCTCCAGACCGGCGTGGAGCGGGGCATGGCCAAGACGCGCCAGCGCAAGCTGGAGGTGGCCCGCATGATCCACGACCTGTGCGTCCACCAGTACGGCCTGAGGGCCGAGGACCTCATCTTCGACGCCCTCACGTTCACCCTGGCCACCGGCGACGCGGAGTTCAACACGAGCGCCGTGGAGACCATCGAGGGCATCCGGCTCATCAAGCGGGAGCTGCCCGGCGTCTTCACCACGCTGGGGCTTTCCAACGTGAGCTTCGGCCTGAAACCCAGGGCGCGGGCGGCGGTGAATTCGGTTTTCCTCTACCACTGCGTCAAGGCGGGCCTGGACTCCTGCATCGTCAACCCCAAGGACATCACGCCCTACGGCGAGATGGACGCCGTGGAAAGGGAGCTGGCCGAGGACCTGGTCTTCTACCGGCGCCCCGACGCCCTGCCCCGGCTCATCGATCACTTCGAGAAATCCGCCTCCTCTTCCGGCCCGGCCGAGGCCGGGCCCAGGCCCGGCGCCGACCTTCCCGTGGACGGGCGCATCCACTTCAACATCGTGCACCGGATCAAGGAAGGCATCGTCGAGCTGCTGGACGACTCGCTGAAGCGCCACGGGGCCGTCGACATCATCAACAACATCCTGCTGCCGGCCATGAAGGAGGTGGGGGACAAGTTCGGCTCGGGCGAGCTCATTCTGCCCTTCGTGCTCCAGTCGGCCGAGGTGATGAAGGCCGCCGTGGCCCACGTGGAGCGGTTCCTGGACAAGAACGACACGGTGTCGAAGGGCGTGGTGGTGCTGGCCACGGTCTACGGCGACGTGCACGACATCGGCAAGAACCTGGTTCGCACCATCCTTTCCAACAACGGGTTCCAGGTGCACGACCTGGGCAAGCAGGTGCCCATTTCCACCATCCTGGCCAAGGCCGGCGAGGTCAAGGCCGACGCCATCGGGCTTTCCGCCTTGCTGGTCTCCACCAGCAAGCAGATGCCCCTGTGCGTGCAGGAACTGCACAAGGCGGGAAGCCGGGTGCCGGTGCTGATCGGCGGCGCCGCCATCAACCGCCGCTACGGCCACAAGACCAGCTTCGTGGACCCCGAGGCCACCACGCAGTACGCCCCGGGCGTGTTCTACGCCAAGGACGCCTTCGAGGGCCTGGACATCATGAACCGGCTTTCCGACCCGAAGACCCGCGAGGCCTTCACCCGGGACAGGCTGAAGGAGGCCTGGGACGGCGTGAAGAACGCCCGGCCCGAGGAGAACCTGGAAGGCGTGCAGGGCGCCGAGCCGCTGACGCGCTCGGCCACCAAGCCGGCCGGCCGCATCCCCAAGGCGCCCTTCTGGGGGGCCAGGGTCCTTGAGGCGGCGGACATCGACATGCGCGAGGTTTTCCCCATGATGGAGCACGCCCAGCTCTTCAAGCTGAACTGGGGCGTGCAGGCCAAGGACCCGGCGGAATACGACCGCCTGATCGAGGGCCAGTTCATGCCCATCCTGAAGAAGCTCCAGGCCGAATGCGTGGAGAGGAAGTGGCTGGTGCCGCGCGCCGTGTACGGCTACTGGCCCTGCCAGTCGCAGGGCAACGACCTGATCCTCTACGCCGACGAGAAGGGCGAAAAGGAGCTGCTGCGCTTCCGTTTCCGCCGCCAGAGGGGCGTGCACAACCTGAGCATGGCGGATTACATCGAGGAAAAGGGCCCCGCCAGCCGCATGGACGTGGTGGCTTTTTCCGTGGTGACGGTGGGCGACGCGGCCAGCGAGGAGGCCGACCGGCTCAACAAGGCCGGGGATTTCACCAAGTCGCTGTACCTGCACGGCCTGTCGGTGCAGTCGGCCGAGGGCCTGGCCGAATGGCTGCACCGCCGCGTGCGCCGGGAATGGGGCATCCCCAACCAGCAGGGCCTGCGCTTCTCGGCCGGGTACCCCGCCTGGCCGGACATGCAGGACCAGGAGAAGATCTGGAAGCTGCTGGACCCGGAGCGGATCGGCGTCAAACTGACCGAGGGCTGGCAGATGGTGCCGGAACAGAGCACCTCGGCCGTCCTCTTCCACCACCCCGAATGCCAGTACTTCTCGGTGACGGCCGGGCAGGCGAGGTAGGGCGGCACCGGGCTTTTCTTTGAAAATCCAAAAACGACTTCGAAAGGAGCCCTGAATGGCAGGCGAGAAAGAGAGGCTCTTCGGAGCCACCTATTCCAACCGGCAGGTGCTGGGCGGGTTCTGGAAGCTGGCCCGGCCCTACTGGTTTTCCGAGGAGCGCTGGTCCGGCCGGGGGCTGCTGGCCCTGGTGGTGGGCCTGAACCTTGGCTGGGTCTACCTGCTGGTTTGGCTGAACACCTGGTACCGCAACTTCTACGACGCCCTGCAGAAGTTCCAGGCCAGGCTGTTCTGGCACCTGCTTCTCGAGTTCTGCGGCGTGGCCGCCGTCGCCATCCTGGTGGCGGTGTTCCGCCAGTTCTTTTCCCAGACCCTGCGCAACCGCTGGCGCCTGTGGATGACCCGGCGCTTCCTGGGGGACTGGCTTTCCGACAAGAGCCACTACCTGTGGCGCCTCACCGACACCAAGACCGATAACCCGGACCAGCGCATTTCCGAGGACATCCGCGACTTCGTGGACAACAGCCTGGGCCTGTCGGTGGGCCTGCTCAACCAGGTGGTCACCCTTTTCTCCTTCATCGCCATCCTGTGGACCCTTTCCGGGCCCCTGGCCATCCCCCTGGGCGGCGGGCGCAGCCTCAGCGTGCCCGGGTACATGGCCTGGGCCTGCCTGGTCTACGCCGGGGTGGCCACCTGGCTGACCCACCGCATCGGCAGGCCCCTCATCCCCCTCAACTTCCGCCAGCAGGAGCTGGAGGCCAACTTCCGCTTCGGCCTGGTGCGCCTGAGGGAGAACGGCGAGGGCGTGGCCCTGAGCGAGGGCGAAGCCGTGGAGGAGCGCGACCTGAAGGGGCACTTCCAGTGGGTGTTCTCCAACATGCGCTCCATCATCCGCAAGCAGATGCACCTGGGCTTCTTCACCACGGCCTACGACCAGGCGGCGGTGGTGTTCCCCTTCATGGTGGCGGCCCCGCGCTACTTCGCCAAGGTCATCGGTTTCGGCGGCCTGCTGCAGATCTCCAACGCCTTCGACCGCGTGCGCACGGCCCTGTCCTGGGTGGTGGAGAACTACAGCGTGCTGGCCTACTG
>JAJYGY010000380.1 GCA_021790555.1 bacterium | reverse complement strand
CCCTGGCCGTGGAGGGCCCCGAGGACAGCGAGGGGATCCAGCACGACCTGGACCGGGCCCAGAAGGTTCTGCAGGCCAACCAGAGGAAGTAGCCGCCGCTTGAGGGCCGGCCATGCCGGAGAAGTCCGGCCTCGACATCCTGGAGTTTACCGCCGCCGCCGCCTGGCAGCGCTGGCTTCAGGCCCACCACGCGTCGTCCCCCGGGCTTTGGTTGAAGATCCCTAAAAAGGATTCCGGCCTGGCCGGGCCGACCTACGCCCAGGCCCTGGACGAGGCCCTCTGCTTCGGCTGGATCGACGGGCAGAAGGCCGCCCTGGACGCCCGCTCCTGGCTGCAGCGCTTCACGCCCCGCCGCCCGGGCAGCCCCTGGTCGAAGATCAACACCGGCCACGCCGAAAGGCTGATCCGGTCCGGCCGCATGCGCCCCGCCGGGATGCGGCAGGTGGAGGCCGCCAAAAGCGACGGCCGCTGGAAGAACGCCTACCAGGGCCAGGCCCGGGCCGGCATCCCTGCCGATTTCCTTCAGGCCGTGGCCAGGGTCCCCCGGGCCAGGGCCTTCCTTGAAAGCCTCAACCGCGCCAACCGTTACGCCATCACCTACCGCCTGCAAAGCGCCAAGACGCCCGAGACCCGCCGCAAGCGGTTCCAAAAATTCCTGGAAATGATGGAAAAAGGCGAGAAATTCCACCCCTGAACCTGTCCGGTTCCGCGCCTTCCGTTCGTCGGGTCCATGGGGCCCCCGGGGGGCCGATTCCATCCTCCCGCGTATATCTTTGGCGCGGGAGAGGTTTATGGGCCGGGCATGGAGAGCGGGAAAATAGCAAAGGAGGGGGTCATGAGCCGTGGATTCGTCGTGGACGTGAAGGTGAGGGTGGAGGCGCCGGCCGCCCGGGTGTGGCGCGCGCTCACCGAGCCGGACCTTATCCGGCGGTACCTGTTTGGAACCGAGGTGACCTGCGACTGGAGGCCGGGCAGCCCGGTCACCTACCGGGGAGTGTGGAAGGGAAAGGCCTACGAGGACAAGGGCAGGATCCTTCAGGCCGAGGAGGGCAGGCGCCTGGTCTCCACCTTCTGGAGCTCGCTGGAAGGCCGGCCCGACCTGCCGGAAAACTACAAGACCGTCTCCTGGGAGCTCACGCCGGAGGGCGCGGGCACCCTGCTCCACCTGACCCAGGACAACGCGGCCACGCCGCAGGAGGCCGAGCATTCGCGGGGCAACTGGGAGATGGTGATGGGCAAGATGAAAGAGATCGTGGAGGGCCTCGGCTAGATGTCCCTGTATGGACGCATCCTCCTTCCCTGGCTGCTGGACAAGGGCTGCGCCTTCGGGCCCATCACCGGGCTGCGCGGCCTGCTGGTGCCGCGCGCCCGGGGCCGGGTGCTTGAGCTGGGGCTGGGAAGCGGCCGCAACCTGGCCTTCTACGATCCCAAAAAAGTCCGGCACGTGGTGGGCCTGGACCCGCTCGGGCCCATGCGGTCGCGGGCCGAAAAGGCGCCCCGGCCGGCGGGCCTGGCGGTGGAGGTGCTGCCCGGGCTGGCCGAGGACCTGCCCTTCGCCCGGGCCAGCTTCGACAGCGTGGTGTGCACCTTCACCCTGTGCTCGGTGGATTCCACGCGCCGCGCCCTGGCCGAGTCCAGGCGCGTGCTGAAACCCGGAGGCAGGCTGTACTTCTGCGAGCACGGCCTGGCCCCGGACGAGGGCGTGGCGCGCTGGCAGAGGCGGGTGGAACCCCTGTGGAGGCGCCTGGCCGGCAACTGCCACCTGACCCGTCCGGTGTCGCCTTCCATCCGGGCTTCGGGCCTGCTCCTTCGGCGCCGCCAGGGGCTCTACCTTCCCTGGGCCCCAAGGATCGGCGGCTGGGTGGAATGGGGTGAGGCGGAAAGGCCTTGACGATTTTTGATCCTGGTCAAGAAACCAGGAGAATCACCCAAGCCGTTGGGCTCGCGCGTCTCCTGAGACACCAGGGGCCGTGTAACACGAATCACCGCTTTTGACGGGCGCGAAATTCCGCAAATCGAGTCTAATATAACAAAGGAGCAGTGACCATGAAAGGCCATGCGGGATTTCCGGCATTTCGCGGAATCCTGGCATTTCTTTTCAGGAGGCTGCCATGGATCTCTCCAGGCTTTTCAGGACCAAGGGCTACCTGAAGCGGGAAAGGGATCTGGCCAGGTTCAGGGAACTGGTGGAGAAGAACAAGAAGGTACCCGACTTCAGCGCGGAATCCGGGGCGGATCCCGGGCCCAGCCTGAGGCCGGGACAGTGGTACCAGGACGGGCCGGATTCCTTCGTGCGGGTGGCCTACGTGTACGAGAGGGACGATCCGCCCGGCTTCGCGCCCCAGCACTTCGTCAAGAAGGAGGACGGCGACTTCGAGATCCGCGACTGCACCTACGCCCAGTCCATGAAGGCGCGGGACCTGGCCCGGCTTCCGTTCCTCGACGACCTGAAGGCCGACGAGATGGAGGCCCTGTACCAGTCCAAGCGCGACCGGATCCAGCGCGACGCCCATTACGAGGAGCTGGAGGGCGAATACCAGGAGATCCTGCGGGGACGCGACCTGGCAGGCCCGCAAGCTTGAATCCAAAATCCATCCGTGACGCTTCAAACCTCCCACAGCTCGATCTCCCTGATCTTGCGGCAACGAACATGATTGTGCCGCCTCGGACCTAAACGGACTTTCAGTTTGAGATCGTTTTCATAAATTATGTGTTTCAAATAGAAAGACAAAAAGTAAGATAAATTGAATTTTTTCCAGGACGACGTTCTTAAATTTTTATTATATAAAACAATGCACAGGATGATCAATTGAGCGTAAAAGTTTACTTTTATAATTTCATAAAAAAAAACTTTGTGCTATCAAAAATGAAATATGCATCTTTAAATCAACATGAGTTGCGGTAGAGGAAAGCCACAAATGAAATGACGAACTGAAACGGATCAGTTGGTTTTCATTCTTCTTCGTGGAGGGCGAGGAGATGAACGCGCAACGGAACGTGACGGGAACCGGAATATGGCGGACTGCCCTGGCCGCCGGATTTTTGCTCATGCCCTGGGCGGGCGCGCGGGCCGCGGCAAGGCAGGCCTTGTCGGTGCGCGTCCCCAAGGCGTCTTCCCCCATGCTCGGCGATCTGGGCGCGGCGCGGCGCCTGAACCTTTGCATCGGCCTTCCTTTGCGCAACAGGAAGTCCCTTGAAAAGCTGTTGAAGGAAATCTACGACCCCGCCAGCCCGCGCTACCACCATTTCCTCAGCCCTGAACAGTTCCGGGACGAGTTCGGCCCCACCCAAAGCGACTACCAGGCGGTGAAGGATTTCGCCAAGGCCCAGGGCCTATCCGTGTCCGCCACCTACGGAAACCGCATGCTGGTGGATGTCAGCGGCCCGGTGGCGGACATCAACAAGGCCTTCCACGTCACCCTGCGGAGCTACCGCAGGCCGGACGGCAGCAGCTTCCACGCGCCGGACCGGCAGCCCTGGGTGGATCTTTCCACCCCCGTCCTGGCGGTCGGCGGGCTGCAGGACGAAATAAGGCCCCAGCCCCGCCTCCACCAGATGGCGGCCCCTCCGCGGGCCGCAGGCGGGGCCGGGCGCGTGGGAAGCGGCTGGGGCGGATCGTATTTCGGCTACGACTTCCGCAAGGCCTACCTTCCCAACGTGACCCTGACGGGGTCCGGCCAGACCCTGGCCCTGGTGGAATTCGGGTCCGGCTTTTATCCGTCGGACATCACGTCGTACCAGGCCCAGGCCGGGCTTCCGGCCGTGCCGGTGCAGCCCGTGCTGCTGGACGGCTACGACGGCGGGCCCGGGGGGGAAAACGCCGAGGTGTCGCTGGACATCGAGATGGCCATGTCCATGGCGCCCGGCCTTTCGCGCATCCTGGTGTATGAAGGCTTCAACACCAACAGCATCCTCAACCGCATCGCCACGGACGACCTGGCCAAGCAGATCAGCATTTCCTGGGGTTTCTGGGCGGACGACACGTCCAAGCAGATCATCCTGCAGTACGCCGCCCAGGGGCAGACCGTGTTCCTGGCCTCCGGCGACAACGGAGCCTGGAGCTCCAGCAACCTTGCCCCGCTGGACGGCAATCCCTACATCACCATGGTGGGCGGCACCACGCTTTCCACCCTCCTGGGAGGCCACCTTTCGGAGAAAACCTGGAACTGGGGCATGGTGGGGTCCATCAACCCCCAACTGTACGCCAGCGGCGGGGGGATCAACCCCAACTACGCCCTGCCTTCGTACCAGCAGGGGATCGCCACGGCGGACAACCAGGCTTCGGACACCTACCGCGACGGCCCGGACGTCGCCTGCGTGGCCGACAACATCTGGGTCTTCTACAACGGGGGGTACAACGGATTTTTCGGCGGCACCAGCGCGTCGGCGCCGCTGTGGGCCGGGGTGATGGCCCTGGTGAACCAGCAGGTGACCTCGCTGGGCCGGCCGGCCGTGGGGTTCATCAACCCCACCCTGTACAGCCTGGCCAAGAGCCCGGCCTACGCCGGGGATTTTTTCGACGTGCGTGACAACAGCGACAACGGCACCTACCACGCGGTGGCGGGCTACGACCTGTGCACGGGCTGGGGAAGCCCCCGGGGCTGGGGCATCATCAACGACCTGGGAGGGGTGGTGCGCACGCCCACGCCCACCGTCACCCCGACCCTGACGTCCACGCCGCAGAGCGGCTGCCACTTCAACACGGCCAAGCTGCCGGACCTGGTGCTGGGGCAGGCCGACTTCAACTCCAACCTGTTCAACCGGGGCGGGGCGCCCGCGGCCGACACCCTGGCCCAGCCCAACTTCGCCTTCACCGACGGCACCATCCTGCTGGTCTCGGACATGAACAATTCCCGGGTGCTGCTGTACCGGCACCTGCCCGGGGCCAACGGGGCGGCCCCGGACGTGGTGATCGGCCAGCCCGACTTCACCGGCAACAACTGCAACCAGGGAGGGTCGCCCGGCCCCAACACCCTGTGCGGCCCCCAGGGCGTCTTCTGGGACGGCAGCCGCCTCTACATCGCCGACAGCGGCAACAACCGCGTGCTGATCTACGACGGCCTGCCCGCGTCCAACAACGCCGGCGCCAGCGTGGTGGTGGGCCAGCCGGATTTCCACTCCAACGCCGGCGGCCAGGGGGCCAGCGCCGGGGACCTGTGGCAGCCCATGGACGCGCGAAGCGACGGCACGAGGCTGGTGGTCTCCGACAGCGGATACAACCGGGTGCTGGTGTACAACCACATCCCCACGGCCAATGGGGCCGCGGCGAACGTGGTGATCGGCCAGGCCGACATGACGCAGGGAAGCGTGGCCGGCGGCGACCGGGGAGTGACCGCGCCCAAGGGCCTGGCCCTTTCAAACGGCAGGCTGTTCGTCGCAACCGCCCGGACCAACCCCACCACCGGAAACTCCGAGGGGCGGGTGTTCATTTACAACACGATTCCGTCCTCCAACAACGCCCTCGCCGACGTGGTGGTGGGCGACACGCCCTACGAGGACTGCTCGCCCTCCTACCTGGGAGGCTGGACGGCCTCGGGCATCGCCACGGACGGCACGCGCCTGTTCATCACCGGCTCCACCTCGCGGGTGATGATCTACAACCGAATCCCCACGGCGGGCGGGGCGGCCTGTGACGAGGTGCTGGGCCAGCCGGACCTGTGGACCTGCACCTACCCGCAGCCCACCGGCAACGGCGGACTGGCCGGGCCCATGGGCCTGGCGCTGAGCCCGGACGGGGGCACCCTTTTCGTGGCGGACGGGGGGAACAACCGCGTCCTGCGCTACACCTGCCAGGGCGGTCCGGCGCCGACGGCGACGCCGACGCCGGGGCAAAACTCGGCGGGTCCCGGGTGCCGGGCGGGGACGGCGGCGGGGCACGGGGTGGCGGGCTTTTCCGGGGACGGGGGCCCGGCCACGGCCGCGGCCATGACGCAGTCCTGGGGCCTGGGATCCGACGCGGCGGGCAACTTCTACTTCGCCGACCTCAACAACAACCGCGTGCGCAGGGTCGACGCGGCGGGCGTGGTCTCCACCGTGGCGGGCAACGGAAGCTTCGGGGTGTCGGGCGACGGGGGGGCGGCCACG
>JAJYGY010000390.1 GCA_021790555.1 bacterium | reverse complement strand
GAGCTTCACCGTGCAGGGAGTCCCGCTCCTCCGAGTGCAGCAATTGCTCGCTGAGCTGCACTACTTGCCGCTCCGGTTCGGCCCCTCCGCCACGCAATCGGCCCTCGCCGGCGAGCCGACGGCCCCCGTCGCCCGTGCCGTGCCAGCTCCGGTCGCGCCCGTCATCGAGCTCGACGACGTCCACAAGACCTACGAAGGCGATATCGCCGCCCTGAAGGGCCTTTCGCTGAGGATCGAGCGGGGGGAGTTCGTCTTCCTGAGCGGGCCCAACGGGGCCGGCAAGAGCACCCTGCTGAAGATGATCTACCGGGCCGAAGTCCCGGACCAGGGCCGGGTGATGGTGCAGGGCGTGGACGTGGGGAAGCTGCCGGGGTCGCGGGTTCCCCGCCTGCGGCGCGGAATGGGAATTATTTTCCAGGATTTCAAACTCCTTTACGAGCGCAGCGTCTTTGAAAACGTGGCCTTCGTGCTGCAGGTGCTGGGGCTGCCCCGCTTCGAAATCCAGCGCGAAACCAGGGCGGTGCTGGAGGAGGTGGGCCTGGCCGAAAAGGCCGGCCTGAAGCCCCACAAGCTTTCGGGCGGCGAGCAACAGCGCGTGGCGGTGGCCAGGGCCCTGGCACACGACCCGGCCATCCTCCTGGCCGACGAACCCACCGGAAACCTGGACCTGGAATCGAGCCTGGGCATCTTCTCCCTCCTGAAGGCGGCCCAGGGGAAGGGCGCCACCGTGGTGGTGGCCAGCCACCACAAGGAGATCATGCGCCAGATGGGCGAGCGGGTGGTCCGGCTGAAGGCCGGACGCCTGGAGGACGAAGGGGGGGCGGATGAGCGGCTTTAACGCGGGCTTTTTCGTCAAGGAGGCCCTCACGTCCACCCGCCGGGGCGGTTTCATGGGGCTGCTGGCCATCGGCTCCATGGCCATGGCCCTGATGTCCCTGGGAGCCTATTGGCTGGCCCGCACCAACGCCGACCGCATCCTGCGCGACTGGGAGGACCGCATCGAGGTGGTGGCCTACTTCAAGACCGGGCTGACCCCGGACCAGGTGCAGGCCGGCGTGGCCGGACTGCGGGCCCTGCCCGGCGCGGTGAAGGTGGACCTGATCACCCCGGACGAGGCGGCCCGGGAGCTTTCCCGCGACCCCCAGTTGAAGCGCTACCTCGACGTGCTGGGCCAGAATCCCCTTCCCGCCTCGGCGCGGATCCAGGTGAAGGACAAGACCGACGCCTTCCTGGCCGACTTCGGCCAGCGGGCCTCCCGGGTCCCCGGGGTGGATTCCGTGGAATGGGGACGCGAGGCCGTTCGGCGCCTGCTGAAGGCCTTCCAGGTGGTGCGGCTGCTGCTGGGGCTGGCCGGGGTGGTCCTGGTGCTGGCGTCCCTTCTGATCGTGGGCAACGTCATCCGCCTGACGGTCTTCGCCCGCCGGGAGGAGATTTCCATCATGAAGCTGGTGGGGGCCAGCAATTTCTTCGTGCGCGGGCCCTTCCTGGTGGAGGGCTGCCTGCACGGGCTGCTGGCGGGCGTCCTCGCTTCTGGCATTCTTTTCGCCCTGGGTCGCTTCCTGGACTACCAGGCGCGGACCCAGCTGGGCGTGGACCTGGGGAGCTTCCTCCCCTGCGGCATGGGGCCGGCGCTGGCGGCGCAGCTTTCCGGGGCCGGCCTCGCGCTGGGCCTCGTGGGAAGCCTCTTTTCCGTGGGGAGGTTCCTGCGCGAATGAAGCGCCACCTTGCGGCCGGGTTCGGGTTCCTCCTGCTTGCCCTCGCCGCCTGGCCCGTCCGGCCGGGAGAGGCCGAGCCGACCCTCAGCACGGTCAAGAAGGAGCTGCGCCACCAGCGCCAGAGCCTCGAGGACACCTGGCAGCGCCTCCAGGACGAGAAAAAACGGCTGCGCGGCTACCAGAAGAAGGAAGGTTCGCTTCTGGGCCAGCTGCAGGACCTGGACCAGCGGCTCTCGGTCACGCGCAACGAGCTGGAGACCCACGAGCACAACCTGGCGATCATCGAATCGCGCCTGGGCACCCTGCACAGCCTCGCCGACCAGGACCAGCAGTCCCTGGCCCTGCACCAGCAGGCCCTGGCCCAGAGGCTGGTGGCCATCTACAAGGAGGGCCGCTGGGCCCCGCTCGACCTGCTGCTCTCCTCGCGCGGCCCGGCCCAGCTGCTGGAAAGGGCCCACTTTTTGAGGCTGATGGCCCGGCAGAACGCCGACCTGCTGCAGGCCATGCGCCAGGAGATCGGCAGGGTCTCGGACTACGCCAGCCAGTACCGCGACAAGCAGAGCCAGATCCTGGCCCTGAAGGAGCAGGCCGAGCAGAACCGCCGCGAGCTGTTGAAGCGCAAGCGCGCCAAGAACGCGTTGCGCCTCAGCATCCGGCGCAAGAAGGACCAGGTGGCCCGGGTCATCGCCGAACTGAACCGGGCGGCCCAGAAGCTGCAGGATTTCGTCGATTCGCTGGAGGCCCAGGACCGGGCCCTGAGGAAGCGGCAGGCCAGGGAAAGGCGCTCCGGCCCCAGCACCTTCACCCTGGGCGGCAGGCACCTCTGGCCCGTGGAGGGCAGGCTGGTGTCGCTGTACGGCTGGCACCGCCAGTCCGAATTCGGCACCAGGGTCTTCAACCGCGGCATCGAGATCGCGGCCAGGGCGGGCACGCCGTTCAGGGCCGTGGCCTCGGGCCGCGTCCTCTTCGCCGACTACTTCACCGGTTTCGGCCAGATGGTGATCCTGGACCACGGGGCCAACTATTACACCCTGTACGCCCACGCCCAGCGCCTTTTCGTCGAGAAGGGCCAGCGCGTGACGGGCGGCCAGGCCCTGGGAGAGGTGGGCGATTCTGGCTCCTTCGGCGAACCCACCCTGTATTTCGAGGTGAGAAAGGACGGCAAGGCCATCGACCCCTTGCCATGGCTGCGGCGCCATTCCAAAATCCAACCAACAAGGAGAAAAAGACATGGATAACAGGAAGTTGTGGAGCGTGTTGTTGGGGGGATTGATGCTGTTCGCCGCCGCGCTGCCGGCGCGCGCGGACGACGACCTGTACCAGCAGTTGAAGCCCCTGATGGAGAGCATCTCGATCATCCAGGAAAACTACGTCGACAAGAGCAGGGTCGATTCCAAGGACCTCCTGCGCGGCGCCATCAAGGGCATGGTGGGCACCCTGGACCCCTTCAGCGCCTACATGGACCCCCAGCAGTACAAGGACATGCAGCAGGAGACGGCCGGCAGCTTCGGCGGCCTGGGGATCGAGATCGGGGTGAAGAACGGCGCCCTGACCGTCATCGCCCCCATCGAGGGGACCCCGGCCTACCGGGCCGGCATCAAGGCGGGCGACACCATCGCCACCATCGAGGGCCAGAGCACGGAAGGGCTGTCGCTGATGGACGCGGTGCACAAGCTGCGCGGACCCAAGGGCACCAAGGTGACCATCGGGATCCTGCGCCAGGGCCTCAAGGAGCCCAAGGACTACACCCTCACCCGCGACACCATCAAGGTGGTCAACATCCACACCAGCGTCCTGGACGGCGACATCGGCTACATCCGGCTGAACCAGTTCGTGGGAGGCGCCGACGAGTTCGACAAGGACATGAAGCGCTTCGAATCCGAGCACGTCAAGGGCCTCATCCTCGACCTGCGCAACAATCCCGGCGGCCTGCTGGACATGGCCGGCGAGGTGGCCCGCAATTTCGTGCCCAAGGGCAAGCTGATCGTCTACACCGAGGGCCGCTACAAGAGCCAGGAGAAGGTCTACAAGGGCGACCGCACCCACGTGTGGGGCAAGCCCCTGGCGGTGCTCATCAACGGCGGCTCGGCCTCGGCCAGCGAGATCGTTTCGGGGGCCATCCAGGACCAGGGCCTTGGCGTGATCGTGGGCACCAAGAGCTTCGGCAAGGGTTCGGTGCAGACCATCCTGCCCCTTTCCGACGGAAGCGCCCTGCGCCTGACCACGGCCAAGTACCTCACCCCCAAGGGCCGCACCATCCACGGCGTGGGCATCTTCCCGGACGTGGTGGTGGAGGACAGCGCGCCTTCGCCCCAGGTGGAGACCATGGTGAAGGACGACGACTTCACCAAGTTCGTGGACGGATACCTGAAGATCAACCCGGGCTTCTCCCTGACGACCACGGCCCGCACCCAGGCCCTGAACGTGTCGACGCATTCCTGGAGCGAGCTGGAACCCGAATCGCGCGAGGACAAGATCCTCAAGGATTTCGAGGACTACTGCCAGGGCCAGGTGCCCAACTTCTCGGAAAACCAGTACTGGGCCGACCACAATCCCATCCTGGTGGACCTCAAGGTGGCCCTGGCCAAGAAGGAATCCGGCGAGGAAGCCGCCAAGGAGCAGGAACTGGAGGGCGACCCGCAGGTGAAGGCGGCCCTGAACATCCTGAAGGCCGAGCAGATCTTCAAGAAGCAGATGCACGTGGCCGTGAAGTAGGCGGTTTTCCCCCTTTTTTCCGAGAACCGCCCGATGCCCACCCCTCGAAGTGGGGGTCTGAGATGGTGGCTCGCCGCCGCCCTGGTGGCGGCGGGCGCCGGCTTGCTGGTCTGGCGCGCCCGCCAGGCCCGGCTGGCCCGCCTGCCCCGCCCTGAGGCGGCGTTGCGTTCGGCCATGGCCGGCCTGGGAATCACCCCTGCCCTGACCCTTTCCCTGGAAAAGGGCCCGGGGAACTCCCTGGCGCTGGAGGCGCGCCTGCCCAGGGCCCTGGATCCGTCCCTGGCCCTGGACGCGCTGCGAAAGGCCTTGGGCCGCGCGGACTTGAGCCTGGTTTCCAGCCGCGGACCCGCTACCGCTCCGGAAGGGCTGGAGTACGACTGGGATTTCAGGGGCCCTTTGGGCAGCGTCTCCGTGCGGGCCCTGCGCGGCACGCGCCCGGCCCTGGCCCTGCTGGTCGACGACTGGGGCTACTACGACAACACCCTGCCCCTGCTGCTGGCGCTTCCCCGGCAGGTGAGCCTGGCCGTCTTTCCCGGCCTGACCTACAGCCGCCAGATCGCCGAGGCGGCCTCGCGCCGGGGGCACGAGATTTTGCTGCACCTGCCCATGCAGCCCGAAAGGGCCATGCCGCTGGTGCCGGGCACGCTGCTGGTTTCGATGCCGGACAGCCAGCTTGAGTCGATGACGCGCGACGAGCTGGATTCCGTGCCCGACGTGGTGGGGGTCAACAACCACGAGGGCAGCCTGGCCACCCAGGACCCCCGCCTGATGGGCTGCGTGCTGCGGGTCCTGAAGGAGCGCGGGCTCTATTTCCTGGACAGCCTCACCACGCCCCAATCCGTGGCCGGGCCCCTGGCCGCGCGGATGGGGGTGCGGACGGCCACGCGGCAGGTGTTTCTGGACAACAAGGAGGACCTGGCCTCGGTGGAGGCGGCCCTGCGGGGCGCGGCTCGCCTGGCCCTGAAGCGGGGGACCTGCATCGCCATCGGGCATCCCCACCCCAATACGCTGAAGGCCATGGCCGCCCTTGTTCCCGAGTTCCAGGGACAGGGCATCGAGCTGGTGCCCGTGTCGGAACTGGTCCGCTGAAGCCCCGCCTTCGGCCGCGCTGGGTGTCGCATGCTTGTCCTGGGAATCGAGTCTTCTTGCGATGAAACCGCGGCCAGCCTGCTGGAGATGGGTTCCGGGGCCCCCCGGATCCTTTCCAACGTGGTGGCCAGCCAGGAGGATTTCCACCGCCGCTACGGCGGGGTCGTTCCGGAGATCGCCTCGCGCGCGCACCTGAAGACGGTTCATCCGGTGATGGAGGAGGCACTCCGGTCCGCCGGGCGGGCTCCCGGGGACCTGGACGGCGTGGCCGTGACCCACGGCCCCGGCCTGGCCGGATGCCTGCTGGTGGGGCTTTCGGCGGCCAAGGCCCTGGCCCTGAGCCTGGGCCGGCCCTGGGTTGGCGTGCACCACCTGGAAGGGCACCTGCTGGCCGGGTTCCTCGAGCACCCGGACCTGGAATTTCCCTTCCTGGGGCTGGTGGTCTCGGGCGGACACACCCGGCTCTACGCCGTGGAGTCGGCGGCCCGGCGCCGCGTGCTGGCCGACACCCGCGACGACGCGGCCGGCGAGGCCTTCGACAAGGCCGCCAAGCTGCTGGGCCTGGGCTACCCCG
>JAJYGY010000213.1 GCA_021790555.1 bacterium | reverse complement strand
TTCCGATCTACTGCACGCTCACCAGGGCCATCACCACGAAGCTCTGCATCATGGTGCCCAGCACGTTCTTCTTGCGGACCATGCCGCCGTAGAACAGGGCAAGGCCGGGGGTCATCAAAAGCACCAGCGCCGCCGAAATCAGCACGAAGGCGGTGTCGCCGCCGTGGATCACGGGCGCGGTGGGAAGGGAGACGGAGGGGGTTGGAACCGGGCTTGCGTCGGCCATCAGCATCGCCGGGAGCGCGCCGAGGCCGCCCAAAAACAGGAGGGGGCTGAAACTTCTTGGCAGGGTTTTCATCTGGCTTCTCCACCTTGAGAACCCGTCCCTCGCCATTGAGGGGGAACGCCGTCGATTCAAGGTCGCCATTGACCAAGCCGAAACTCTATTCCAAAGCGGGCTCAAAAATCAAGCCGGATCTTCTTCACCCGGATCCTGGACTTGCGCTTCAGGGCCGCCCGTTCGGTCTTGTGGCCGGCCATCACCTTGGCCCGGCCCAGCACCAGGGAGCCCGTGGGGAAGAGGATGCTGGTCTTGCGGCCCACCAGGGTGCCCGACTTCAGCTTCTCAAGGAAGTCCCCCTTGCCGCGGAAGGCGTCCATCTCCATGTAGGCGGCCCCGATCTCGAAGCGGCTGTGGGCGTCCGACCCGGCCGCGAAGGGCTTGTTGTGCGCCCGCGCGTAGGCCTGGGCCCGCTCGTCGGCGCTCTTGAGGATGCCCCGGCTGTTCCAGCCCTCGATGACGTCCACCCGGCGGATGAGGGCGTCCAGCTTGCTCTTCTTCAGCCGCATGTAGACCCCGGTGGCGAAGGGGTGGGGGACGTAGACCAGCCCCTTCTGGTCCTTGATGCGCTCCACCGTCTCCTCGGCCGAGAGGTTGGGCGGGATGCGTTCCCGCAGGAACAATCCGGTGATCTCGCCGTCGGCGGTGCGGATCTCCTCGCCCACGATCACCTGGAAAGGCGCGATCTTCTGGATCTGCTTGGCGCCGTCGACCTCGTTGTGGTCCGTCACCGCGATGCAGTTGATGCCGTTGCGCAGGCAGGCCTCGACGAAGTGCTCCGGCTTCAGGAGGCTGTCGTGCGAATAGTAGGTGTGGCTGTGCAGGTCCAAGCGGATGCGTCCCATGCTCCCCCCGTTGAGGGCCCGGCCGGGGGCCGGGCGTTCCGGATTGTCCCACCGCCGCCCCGCGGAATCAACGGCCGGCCAGGGCCTGTTCCCTCCTGCGGGAGGCCTCCAGCCAGTTGTAGGCGGAATAGCCCACGCCGCCGCTCCAGTACAGGGACCAGGAAAAGGGGCTCTGGGTGTTGGGCAGGGGCTGCAGGTTGTCGTCGACGTTCCAGTTCATGTAGGCCTTCAGCTGCTTGGCCCCGCCCAGGCTGTATTCCAGCCCCAGCCTCCCCCCGTCCGGATGGATGTCCGAGGCGTTGGGGTCCAGGTAGTTGTTGGACTGGTAGGTTCCCGGGTCGGTGTAGAGGTACTGGCCGTTCAGGTAGAGCTTCTGGGTCAGGCTCTTGCCGAAGTCCACCTGCACCCCCTGCACCTGGCGCAGCACGCTGTTGACGGCGCTGCCGGACACCGGGGCGCCCGGCGCGTCCGCGGCGGCGGCCGGCTCCTGGCTGGCCAGCGCGACGCTGGGCGAGGCGCTGAGGGAGTCCACGGAAAAGAGGTGGCTCAGCCAGCCGCCCACCCCGCCGAAGACGTTGCCCACCAGCCCCTTCACGTAGCGGCTCAGGAAGCCGAAAAACACCGTGCTCCCGCTGAGGTCCTGCGAAGGCGGGTTGGGCCCGCCCAGGCCGGCGTTCTGGGCATTGGCCGAGCTGTCCACGCCCAGGGTCAACAGCGAGATGATGGCCGGCTCGGGCAGGGTGGGCTCGGAGCTGAACTCCAGCCTGTAATTGAGGAAGCGGTCCTGCCACTGGTGCTGCACCAGCTCGTCCTCGCTCCAGGGAAGGACCTTGGCCGTGATCTGCACCGTGGTGGGGTTGGGGTTGGCGGCGCTGGGAAGGGGGCGCACCGTGTAGGTCCCCTGGGCCGTCAGGTTGCCGCGCCGCTTGGCGTCGGGAAGGCCGTTGGGGTCCCCCTGGAAGGAAAGCCGCCCCTCCGGCCCCAGGATGAAGTCGTTGCCCCAGATGCTGAAGGTGCCGCGCTGGATGCCCAGGTCGCCGGAAAGGCAGAGGTCCGAAAGGGGCCCCTGGATGGAGAAGTCGCCGGCCGTGGGCTTCAGCAGGATCTGCAGGGAAGGCTGGATGGGCTTCAGGAAGAAGGCCCCCAGGCTCTGGGCCAGGTCCGAAAGGTTGGTCTGGGCCAGGCTCGGCAGCAGGCCGGCGAGGTCGATGTCCTGGACGTTCTGGTACCAGACGTTGTCCCCCACCCCCAGCTTCAGGTCCAGCCGGACCCCGGCGGGAGCCTGGGCCGCCGCCGGACCCGAAGCCGGGCCGGGAGCCGGCTTCGCTCCGGCCCCGCCGCCGGCGAAGAAGACGGTCGCGTCGTGGGTGAAAACCCTGCCCTCCACGCGCAACGGGCCTCCCCCCTCCAGGCTCAGGGTCAGGGGCTTCAATTCCACGTATCCCCGGGCCATTTCATCCCAGTGGGCCAGCCGCACCCCCGGCCCCTCGGTCCACACCCTCAGGTGGGCCGAGGCCAGGCTGCCCGAGGCGAGCTGGCACTGCCCCTGGGCGTCCAGGTCGCCGCCCGACCAGAAGTGGAATTCCTTCAGGACGGCACTGTCCCCCTGCAGGTGCAGGCTCACGCTTCCGTCCCTCACTTCGTCCAGGTACTTGGTCATGCGGGCATGGAAACCGGAAATATCCACGTCGCCGCTGATCCGGGGATTCCGGCGCGGCCCGGTCAGCGAAAGCAGCGCCTTCAGGCGCCCACCCGGGCGCTGGAAAAGGGGAAGGGCGTCCATCGGCGCCAGGCTGCCCTGCACGGCCACGGTCAGGTCCTGGGCCGAGGCATCCGGGCCCCTGGCCAGCAGGGGAAGCCGGCCCTCGCAGGAGGCCTGCAGGCTCCCCGCCGGGGTGGAAAATTCCAGGGTCACCGGGCCCTGGGCGTCCCCCACCCTCAGCACGCCGCCCCGCAGTTCCAGGCCTCCGCCCCCCTCCAGGTCCAGCCATTTGCCCTGCGCAATGCCGGCCTTCAGCTCCCGGTAGGAAAGCTTGCCCTTCGACAGACGGGCCCTCAGCAGGATGTCCGGGTCGTTGGCCGGCCCCTGCAGGGTCCCCTGCAGGGAAAGCCGGCCGGCGCCGTGGGCGCTGAGGAAGGCGGCCGCGCGGGCCAGCCAGGGCGGGGCGCGCCGGGCGTCCGGGGAACGCGCGATGCCTTCGGCCAGCGCGTGGAGCCGGATGCCGGTGAGGAAGAAGGAACTGTCGACGAAGGAGGGCAGGGGCCTGCCTTCCAGCCGGCCCTGGACGGAAAGCCCCCCGTTCCAACCCGATCCCGAAAACCGGGTCCGGCCCCGCGCCCAGGAGGCACGGAACGCCAGGGGGCCCATGTCGTTGGCGCCCAGGGTCACCTTGGGAACCTCCAGGTCCAGGTCCACGCTCGGGTCCTTCAGGTCGCCGCGGATGCTGAAATCCGCCTCACCCCTCCCGCCCAGGGGGATCCCCCTGCCCGAGCGGCGGAAAAAATCCTCCAGCGAGAAGGACCGGATCTTCAGCTGGGCCTCCACCGTCCCGGCGGCCCCCTTGCGGGCCGGCAGCACCAGGCTGCCTCCTCCGCGCATGGTCCCCTCCCAGGCCGTGGCCTTCAGGTTGTACAGTTCCAGCCTCCTGCCCCGCCACTTCAGGTTGGCCCCGAAATCGCGCAGGGGGCTGCCGTAGATCCGCAGCTGCCCGCAGGAGATCGCCCCTTCCACCAGCGGCTGCCTGGCCTCCCCGGTGATGGAAACCCCCACGGCGGCCGTGCCGGAAAGCCCCAGCGCGGCCAGGCCGCGGAAATTTTCCGCGGCCTTGGAAAGGTCCAGGGCCGGATTCTCGAGGTACAGCTCCAGGCTCGGCCGCTTCAGGTCCCGGATGGCGCCCCCCGCCGTCCAGGCCGAACCCAGGAAATCGCCGGAAAGGCCCGAGAAGCGCAGGCCGTCCCCGGAGAAGTCCACTTCCCCGCTCAGCCCGGTGAGGGGCCGGGCCACGCCGGGGATCTTCAGCACGCCGTTGTCCAGGTCTGCCCGGCCGCTCAGGGCCGACCGGCCGTCCTTCTGTTCCAGCTGCAGGCGCAGGTCGGCCAGCCCCCGGAGGAACTGGGGGCCGCCCTGCCGCAGCAGGTAGTTGACGTAGCGCGCCAGCGGCACGCGCGAAAGGTCCAGGGTGGTCTTGGAGATGCCGCTGCCCAGGTGGAAGCTGCCCTTCAGCAGCAGGTTGTCGCGGTCGCTCTGGTCGGCCTGTCCCTTCAGGTCGAAGCTCAACAGGGGCAGGCGCCGGGTGTCCAGGGTGCCGCGCAGGGCGTTGATGGTGGAATGGAAGCCGCGCCGCTGGTCGTCCAGCACCAGCACCGCGTCCCGGAGGTCCACCCGGGTGGCGATCAGGGGGGCCTTGACGCCGGCCTGGGCCTTCCCGGCGCGGCCGCGGCGCAGGCTTTCCAGCAGGGGCCGCACCAGGGCGGCCGCGTTCCATCCGCCCGAAGGGTCGCGCAGCAGGAAGATCTTCACCCCTTGCAGCCGGATGGAATCCACGTCGTCGGTCCAGCGGTCGCGGCGCAGGATCAGGGGCCACAGCCGGTAGTGGATCACGACCTTTCCCACCGACAGGACGGGCAACTGGATGCCCCCCTGGTCGGAGAGCACCAGCAGGTCGGAGATGGAGATGGTGGAAAAGAGGTTGGTGCGCACGCTCCCCAGGTGGACGCTGCCGGCCAGCAGCTTTCCCAGGCGGGTGCGCACCAGCCGGTTGACCGCGCCGGTGCTCAGCCCCCCCACCAGGCTCAGCCAGGCCAGGGCCAGCGCGGCGGCAAGGCCGCCGGCCGTCCACAAGATGGTTTTCCTCCACCCGCCCATGTTCCGCCCAAGCAGAATCCCGGGGCCCCAGCGCCCCACGTGATTATGGCACCTTTCGGCCCGCATTGCATCCGGCGGCGGCGGGCACAAAAAAGCCTTCCGGGGCGGGCGCTCGCCGCCGCGGAAGGCTTGGCTTCCCCGCGGGTCAGGGCTTGAGGGCCTTCAGGTAGGCCAGCAGCCTGGGCCGCGCCTGGGGGTCGCGCAGGGCGTATTCCAGGTTGGCCTGCACGTATTCCACCTTGCTTCCCACGTCGTAGCGCCTTCCGGCGAACTGGCAGGCGTAGAAGGCCCGGCGGCGGTTGAGCTCCTTCATGGCGTCGGTGAGCTGGATCTCGCCCTTGGATCCCGGCCGGGTCTTCTCCAGCAGGGGGAAGATGTCCGGGGTCAGCAGGTAGCGCCCCACGATGGCCAGGTCGGAGGGCGACTCGCGCGGCCGGGGCTTCTCCACCATGTCCAGGACCTTGTGCACGTTTTTTTCCAGCCCCACGCAGGCGATCATGCCGTAGGAGGAGGCCATGGCCCGGGGCACCTTCTGCACGCCCAGCACGGGCCCCTGGTACTTTTCCCACACCTGGGCCAGCTGGCGCATCACCGGCTTTTCGGGCGCCCTGGTGTGGACCAGGTCGTCCGGCAGGATCACGGCGAAGGGTTCGTCGCCGACGAATTCCTTGGCGCAAAGCACGGCGTGCCCCAGGCCCAGGGGCTCCTTCTGGCGCACGGTGTAGAGGCGGGCCATCTCCGAGATGGCCCGCACCTGCTTCAGGGCCTCGGTCTGCTTCTTCTCCTTCAGCAGGGATTCCAGTTCCGGGCTTCGGTCGAAATGGTTCTCCAGGCTCGTCTTGCCGCGCCCGGTCACCACCAGGATGTGCTCGATGCCCGAGGCCACCGCCTCCTCCACGATGACCTGGATGGCGGGCCGGTCGTAGATGGGCAGCATCTCCTTGGGCTGGGATTTGGTGGCGGGCAGGAAACGGGTCCCCAGTCCCGCCGCCGGAATGACGGCTTTTCTCACGCGCTGCATGCTGCCTCCTTGGTTGGACGGGTTTTCGTGGACGGAGTCGAGGATTGGGCAGCCAGCTTCCTACTTGGGATGGTCCCCCTCGAGCTTGAACGAAACGGCC
>JAJYGY010000337.1 GCA_021790555.1 bacterium | reverse complement strand
GGAAGTGTCGGATGGCCAGCGATTCCAGGATCAAAATTCAATTCCGCGAGAGAAAGAAGCGTCTTGGCCGCCATGCCTTGGCCCTGTTCCACGTGGAACAGGACAGGGACGGCCGATGGATCCATGGAACCGGGGAGCCCAGGAGTGTTCCACGTGGAACATCAGGTCCCCGGACCAGGGAATCCTGCCCGGCGAGACAAGGCCCAAAAAAGGACGAAGGCCTGCCCCTGCTTCCCCCGGCAAGCCAAACGGGATGACGGCAGGGGCATGTTCCACGTGGAACACTTCCAGCCCCGGGGCGCGTCCCGGGGGTTCGGTTCTAGCAGAGGGGCGACTTGGCCGGAGTGCCGGGAAGCCGGGGGTAGGCGTCGGGAGTTTTCCCCACCTTCTTGACATACACCAGGCTGCGGCTCTCCCCGGAGAAAGGCAGCGAAAATTCCAGCACTTTATCCACCCTGGCCTGAAGGACCTGCAGGGCTTTGGAGGACTTTTCAACCTCCTCCCAGGCCTTGGGTCCCTTGTAGGCGACCAGGCCCCCTCCGGATTTCAGCAGGGGCATGGCCAGTTCCAGGAGCACCGGCAGGGATCCCACGGCCCGGCAGAAAACCTGGCTGACCCCTTCGCGAAGCGGACCCCGGCCCAAAGTCTCGGCGCGCTGGTCCTCCACCTTCACCCTGTCCTTCAGGCCGAACTTCTCCACCACCTGCTCGAGAAACCTTCCCTTCTTGCGCGTGGATTCCACCAGGATCATGGGCAGGCCGGGCCGGGCCAGGGCCAGGGGGATTCCCGGAATGCCGGCCCCGGAACCCAGGTCCAGCCAGGGCCCCTCGTCCCCCCGAAGGGGTTCCAGGCTGAGGGCCGCCAGGCTGTCCACCAGGTGCTTGGTGACGGCCTGGGGATATTCGATGGAAGTGAGGTTCAGGTGCCGGTTGGCCTCCAGCACCTCGTCCAGGAAGGCGATCATGCCTTGGGCGGCGCCGTCCGGCAGGCCCAGCTTCAGGGCGTCGAGGGATTGGATCAGGAGTTGAAGGGGATCGGTGGACAAGCGTCCGCTCTCTCAGAGGGGGAAAAGGGTTCAGGCCCGCCCGGCCTGCCTTCCGGATTCCAGCGCCACCAGCAGGACCGACACGTCCGCCGGGGTGACTCCGGAAATCCTCGAGGCCTGTCCCACCGAGGCGGGCCGCAGGCGCTGGAGCTTGTCGCGGGCCTCGCGCGAAAGCGCCGGCAGGGACCGGTAGTCGAAGTCCAGGGGGAGGGCGCGCGATTCCAGCTTCTTGAACTGCTCCACCTGGGCCAGCTGGCGCCGGATGTAGCCCTCGTATTTCACCTGGATCTCCACCTGGGCCGCGACGTCCTCGGGCAGGGGCTGGGGGGCCGGGGCCAGCTGGCAGGCGCGGGCGTAATCCATCTCGGGCCGCCGCAGCAGGCCCGCCAGGGTCAGGGGCTGGTCCAGGGGCGTGGTCCCCAGGGCCTCCAGGCGTCCCGCCAGCCCGGGTCCGGGCGAAAGCACGGTGGAGCCAAGGCGCTCCATTTCGGCCCGGATCAGGTCGCGCTTATGGGAGAACAGGCGGTGGGTCTCGACGTCCAGAAGGCCCAGTTCCCTGCCCAGGTCCATCAGCCGCAGGTCGGCGTTGTCGGCGCGCAGAAGCAGGCGGTACTCGGCCAGCGAGGTGAAGAGGCGGTAGGGTTCGCTGGTCCCCTTGGTGATCAGGTCGTCGATCAGCACGCCGATGTAGGCCCGCGAGCGGTCCAACACCACCGGATCCAGGCCCCGGACGGCCCGGGCCGCGTTGATGCCGGCCATCAGCCCCTGGGCCGCGGCCTCCTCGTAGCCCGAAGTGCCGTTGATCTGGCCGGCCAGGAAAAGGCGCCCCAGGGCCCGGGTTTCCAGGCTGGGCTTCAATTGGGTGGGCAGCACGTAGTCGTATTCCACCGCGTACCCTGGCCGCATGATCTCCACCCTTTCGAATCCAGGGATGGTGCGCAGAAAGCCCAGCTGATCGGGTTCAGGCAGCGAGGTGGAAAGCCCGTTGAGGTACAGCTCCTGCGTTTCCCTTCCCTCGGGCTCCAGGAAGATCTGGTGGCTGGTCTTTTCCGGAAACCGCATCACCTTGTCTTCAATGGAGGGGCAATATCTTGGGCCTACTCCCTTGATGACCCCATTATAAAGGGGTGACCGCACAATCGCTTTGCGGATGGACTGGTGCGTTTCCTCCCGGGTGTGGACGGTCCAGCAAAGCACCTGGGGCTGGGTGATGGCCCTGGTAGCGTGCGAAAAAGGCTGGGGCCGCGCGTCCCCGGGCTGGGGGGTCATGGATTCCAGGTCCACGCTGCGCCGGTCCACCCTGGGGTTGGTGCCGGTCTTGAGGCGCCCGATTTCCAGGCCCAGGTCCATCAGGCTCTGGGAAAGCCCCTCGGCGGCCTGTTCCCCGGCCCGGCCCGAGGCGATGCGGTGGTCGCCGATGTGGATGAGGCCCTTCAGGAAGGTGCCGGTGGTCAGCACCACGGCCCGGGCCCGGTATTCCATGCCCGTGCGGCAGGCCACGCCGTAGGCCTGCCCGGATTCCCTGTCCACCAGCACCCTCTCGACGGTGGCCTGCTTCAGCCAGACTCCCGGCTCCTTTTCCATCAGGTGCTTCATGTAGAGCTGGTACTGGCGCTTGTCGCACTGGGCCCGGGGAGCCCGCACGGCCGGGCCCTTCTTGGTGTTGAGCATCTTGAACTGGATGCCCGTGGCGTCGGCGGCCTTGGCCATCTGGCCGCCCAGCGCGTCGATCTCCCTCACCAGGTGGCCCTTGGCCAGGCCGCCGATGGCGGGGTTGCAGCTCATCTGCGCCACGGTGTCCAGGTTCATGCACAGCACCAGGACTTCCAGGCCCATGCGGGCCGCGGCCAGTCCGGCCTCGCAGCCGGCGTGCCCCGCCCCCACCACCAGGACGTCGAATTCGCGTTCATAAACGGGCATGAAAACCTCGGCTTCCCATTTGGAAGGAATTTTCCGCGCAGGCTGGCATTATACGCCTTGCCCCGGGCAACGTCTTGGAATTTCTGGAAGGGGCCCGCGGCGCAAGTTCTCGGTTGCGCCCCAGGAGGCGGATGCATATAATTCCTTGCCCTGCACCCTTAGCTCAGCTGGATAGAGCGTCTGGCTACGAACCAGAAGGCCGGGAGTTCGAATCTCTCAGGGTGCACCAAAATTTTCAGCGCGCCCCGGAAGGCACCACCGGCTCCGGGGCGCGCCGCGTTTCAAGCCGGGAATTTCCTGCGCGGGCGAAAACCAGTTTCGCGCTCCCCTTGATGGAGAGGTGGCCGAGTGGTTGAAGGCAACGGTCTCGAAAACCGTCATACTCGAAAGGGTATCGAGAGTTCGAATCTCTCCCTCTCCGAATTATCGACCATGGCGGGCCGGTTTGCGCAATGACTTCGGCGACGCGGAAGCCCCCATGCGGCAGGCGCTGGGGCTGGCCCGAAGGGCGGCCGGGCGCGGCGAGGTTCCGGTCGGCGCGCTGATCCTGTGGCGGGACACGGCCGGCGACCTGAAGGTGCTGGCCAGGGCCCACAACGTCACCGAAGGCCGCTTCGACCCGACCGGCCACGCCGAGATCCAGGTGATCCGGCGGGCGGCCGGAAGGCTGGGACGCTGGCGGCTCAACGACTGCGCCTTGGTGGTCACCCTGGAACCCTGCGCCATGTGCGCCGGAGCGGCCGTCTGGGCCCGGATGGGAAAAATCCTCTACGGCGCCGCGGACCCCAAGGCCGGCGCCTGCGGCTCGGTCCTCGACGTGGCCCGGCACCCCAGGTTGAACCACCACGTGGAGATCCAGGGCGGCATCCTTCAACGGGAATGCGGAGAAGTACTGAAAGAGTTTTTCAGGAAGCGCCGGTAGTCCCATTCTGATCCGCCCCGCTCACGCGTGGCGAATCAAGATCGCCTCCGGCATTCGGCTGGCCGGCTTGTGGGCCGGCCGCCTGGATCTCATATACTGCCGGAGGCCCTTTTCTCTTTCGCCCCGCTCACGCGTGGCGAATCAAGATCGCCTCCGGCATTCGGCTGGCCGGCTTGTGGGCCGGCCGCCTCGGGCCTGTAGCTCAGTTGGGAGAGCGCGTCGTTCGCAACGACGAGGTCAGCGGTTCGATCCCGCTCAGGTCCACCAATTTCGCGCGGGGCCAGCAGCCCCTTTTGGGCTGCTGGGTCGCGGGACGGTTCGCCGCTTGGTCTTCCGGCTCACCCGTCCCGCTCAGGTCCACCAATTTCGCGCGGGGCCAGCAGCCCCTTTTGGGCTGCTGGGTCGCGGGACGGTTCGCCGCTTGGTCTTCCGGCTCACCCGTCCCGCTCAGGTCCACCAACTACGCGCGGCTCCCGCAACGCCTCCGGGCTGCTGGGCGACCCGATCCATCTCTCGGGCTTTTTCTTCCTCCTGGAAGTCCCAAATTCGGCCAGGGTTTCAGGCTGACGGCGATCCACGGGGTCGCCGTTCTTTTTTTGGGGACCACCTTCCCTGTCCAGGAACCCCATGAAAATCCGTGAACTCTTCAAATCCGGCAACCTGGTCCGCTCCTTCGAGGTCTTCCCCCCGAAGCGGGACGGCAACGTGGAAGGCCTTTTCGCCACCATCCAGGAGCTGCGCTCGCTCCAGCCGGATTTCATCTCCGTGACCTACGGGGCCGGCGGATCCACGCGCGAGATGACCTTCGACATCGCCCGGCGCATCAAGGACCTCGGCCTCACCGCCCTGGTGCACCTCACCTGCGTGGGCCATTCCCAGGCCGAGCTGGGAAACCTGCTGGACAAGCTGAAGCAGGCCGGCATCGAGAACATCCTGGCCCTGCGCGGGGATCCTCCCAAAGGCCAGGACAGGTTCATTCCCGCGCCGGACGGGTTCCGCTGGGCCAGCGAGCTGGTGGCCTTCATCCGGTCCCGCTGGGATTTTTGCGTGGGCGTGGCGGGCTATCCCGAGACCCACCCCGAGGCCAAAAGCCCGGAGGACGACCTGACGGCCCTCAAGCGCAAGGCCGAGGCCGGCGCGGACTTCATCACCACCCAGCTCTTCTTCCAGAACGACGCCTATTTCGACTACGTGCGCAAGCTGCGCCTGATGGGCGTGGAGCTTCCCGTGCTCCCCGGCATCATGCCCCTGATGGACACCGCCCGCATCGTGGACGGCCGCTTCTTCGGCGCCCGGGTGCCCGCCGAACTGCTGGAAGGCATGAAGATGGTCTCCTCCGATCCGGACATGGCCGGCGAGATGGGCATCGGCTACGCGGTGGAGCAGTGCCGCAACCTGGTGCTGCGCGGCGTCCCGGGCCTGCACCTTTACACCATGAACAAGGCCTGGGCCAGCCTGGCCATCTACAAGGGCGTGACGGGAAAATAGGCGGCGGATCATGTCGGAGACGGTGCGGCTTCAAAAAATCCTGGCCGGACGCGGCTTGGCCTCGCGCCGGGGCGCCGAGGACCTGATCGCGCGGGGCCTGGTGAGGGTCAACGGCCGGGTGGTGACCGAAATGGGCCTGAAGGTGGATCCGGACCGCGACCTGGTGGAGGTGGACCAAGCCGGCCTGAAGGACCTTTCTTCCCGCCTCTGCGTGGTCATGCTGAACAAGCCGGTGGGCTTCAGCACCACCCGGGACAGGACCGAAGGCCGCATCGTCATGGATCTGCTTGCGGACCATCCTCTGGCCGCCGAACTGAACCCGGTGGGCAGGCTGGACCGGGATTCCTGCGGCCTGCTCCTCTTCACCAACGACGGACGCCTGGGATATTCCCTGATGGACCCCCAGCGCCACCGGGAAAAGGAGTACGTCGTCCGGGTCTCCACGCGGCCCACGTCCGGACAGCTTGAAAAGCTGGGCCGGGGGGTGCTGCTGGACGGCCGGCCCACGCGTCCGGCCAAGGTCGCGCCGGAAGGCGAGGCCGGATTCCGCATCACCCTCACCGAAGGCCGCAACCGCCAGATCCGCCGCATGGCCGAAAAGGTGGGGCTGGAGGTCGCCGGTCTGAAGCGGGTGCGTATCGGACCGGTCCGCCTGGGAGGCCTGGGAGAAGGGAAGTGGCGTGAGCTGACCGTGGAAGAAGAGGAAAAACTCCGGCAGGGCACCTAGCAGGCTTCGCC